>JBOFNI010000256.1:0-4880 GCA_051658845.1 Brevinema sp.
TCCTTTTCTGTATCGATCCTTTAGATTCCTATGCTCAACAAGTACGTCAACAAACTAGACAACAAGCCCGACAAACAAACAGAACTCCGCAAGCTCGACAAAATCAACCAAAAAAACAAGCTCCTAACAGGGCTCGAAAACGACCAACAACAATACGTCTCCCTGCATCGAATCTTTCACTGAGCAATTTGATCCTTCTAGAAAGTAATTATGATACTTGGGTTACTTTTCTACAATTTCCAAAAGAAAATCGTTTGCCTTATTCTGCGATCTATCACAATCCTCGAAATAACAGCTATTTTCATGCCACCATCCAAGAAACAAACAACACTTTTTTTCCGACATCTTCTCAACAAAGCCCAAAATTTGAACAAACTTTTGATCAAGAGTTTTCCGAACGGTTTTTAGTCTATATTAGTGATCTTCCAGAAAACAAAAGAGTATTCACCCTTAGTACCAATACCAATAAAATTTATATCAAAACCTTCAAAGCATTGGAAGATACTATATATCTTGATAACGACTCAGCTCTTACTAATAGTGATTCGGTATATCCTGTATTGAATACACTCTATAAGGTGCAATATACCAACAAATCAGGACAGATCTTTAATCGGATTCTTACTGCTGAAGGACGACTAAGATTTCTTGGTCCTGTAAATACTTCTCTTCTACTTCCTTTACCTTATTAATTATTTTCGCTTATTTACTTTATATTTACTCTCTCTTGACAATTATATGATTCTTATATAATTTTAATATAGGGGGATTTCTATGATAAAATTTATCTTACTAACGATGATTTGTATCTTTTTAAACGCCTGTGAAACCACAGATTACTGTGAAAATGGAATGCTTAATAAAATTAGAGTATCGATCAATGACCAATAAAATTGCTCTATTTATTCTTCTTTGGTTATCGCATTGTCAATTGGGATTAAAATCGGAGTATACAGGAGGAGTCACTCAAGAGACTTTGATTGGTACATCATGGCAACAAATCAATAGCGATTTTGATGGTACCTATCTAATCTGGGAGTTTGTCAATTCTTCCGAACTGTTAAATATCCAAAGAGGAGTATCCCTCTATTATACTTGGGAACCTTATACCGAAATTAACGGTACTGTTTCTCCAAATCCCCAAAATCAAGCTGTCTTTAAACTGACAAGTAGTGTCCCAGGGGCAACTTTCCATCAATATATGCTTTTTTGGATGATTAATGCAAGTGGTACAGTAGCCGTTATTCAGGTGTTTAGCACTCCTGAAGACGTTGTCCGTTATATTGTCAATGAAAGGTACGTTTATCAAGCTAATTTTAAAAAACTCTAATAAAAAAACAGTAGGAAATATTCCTACTGTTTTTTTATTGTTAACAATCTTATTTACATTTATAGCAAGGTTGAAATACACGTCCTTGGTTATAGAATGTATCTAATCCTTTATAGATAGCATTTGCTCCAAGTGCCTCTTCAATTCTAAGAAGCTGATTGTATTTTGCCAAACGATCGGAACGGGACATTGATCCAGTTTTAATCTGACCACAGTTTGTAGCAACAGCAATATCAGCAATAATCGCATCTTCCGTTTCACCAGAACGATGTGATAGAATAGAAGTAAAGTTTGCCATTTTTGCCATTTCAACAGCATCAAAAGTTTCCGTTAATGTTCCAATTTGGTTGACTTTTACTAAAATAGAATTAGCAGCTTTTTCTAAAATTCCTCTTTTAAGATATTGAGTATTCGTTACAAAAAGATCATCCCCGACAATTTGGATTTTATTTCCGAGTTTTTCAGATAATAATTTCCAACCATCCCAATCGTTCTCAGCAAGTCCATCTTCGATAGAAACAATAGGATATTTACCACACATTTCGACCCAGTAATTAACCATATCGTTGGAATTCATCACTTCACCGGTAGATTTCCAAAATTTATAACCTTTTCCATCTCCATGATTCCATAATTCGGAAGTAGCAGGATCCAAAGCAATAGAAATATCTTGTCCTGGTTTGTATCCAGCTTTTGTAATTGCTTCTACCAAAATTTGGAGTGCTTCTTCGTTTGATTGAAGATCAGGAGCAAATCCTCCTTCATCACCAACAGCAGTATTATATCCTTTACCTTTGAGAACATCTTTTAAGGCGTGGAATGTTTCAGCACAATAACGTACTGCTTCACGAAATGTTGGAGCACCAATAGGAGTAATCATAAATTCTTGGTAATCTACTTTATTTCCTGCATGAGATCCACCATTGATAACATTACAAAGAGGTACAGGAAGTACTTTCGCATTTGGTCCGCCAAGATACTGATATAATGGCAATTCAGAATATTCTGCTGCAGCTTTTGCTGCGGCCATCGATACAGCAAGAATTGCATTAGCACCTAATTTACCTTTATTAGGAGTCCCATCAAGAGCAATCATCGCCTTATCAAGAGAAACTTGATCTAAGACATCCATGCCAATTACTTCTTCTGCAATCGCTGTATTAACATTTTCGACTGCTTTCAAGACACCTTTTCCAAGATAACGAGATTTATCTCCATCTCTTAATTCAACGGCTTCATTTTCTCCAGTAGATGCTCCACTTGGAACAGCTGCTCTACCAATAACACCATTTTCAAGCTCTACTTCAGCTTCAACAGTAGGATTACCACGTGAATCCAGTATTTCTCTTGCTCGTACATCTAAAATCATAGACATAGATCCCTCCAAAATTTTACTACGTTTGATCGTTTCTGTTAATATCATACACTCTTTTGTATAAAAAGTCAAACGAACTCTACTATTTTCCCAAAAATTGAACTGTCATCTTTATAATCAACTCAAATCAACCTTCATCCGTTCATTTATTAAAAATAACTCATTTTCTTGATTACAATATTAAATAACACTGTAGGTCATAAGAATTAATAACAAAATCATGTATTTAATAAAAATGTTATTTTCCTGCTAGTCTTTTTAATTCATCGGCAACAAACTGAACTTTAGGGCCGATAATCACCTGTGCTGTTGTTTTTGAGCCTTTCATTAAGCCCACAGCAACAGATTTGACTTTCTTCTCATCAATAAGATCAGAGTTTCCAAGCTCTAAACGGAGTCGGACGGCACAATTTTCGACTGAGTTAATATTTTCCGCTCCTCCAAGTGCAAGAAGTAACGTCTCTGCAACATCAGTATACGAAGTGCCTATAACAATTGTTTCTTCTAAAATATCTTCGTCTTCTCTGCCTGGAGTTTTGAGATTGTATTTAATAATTACAAAACGGAACACCACATAATAGATGACAAAAAATATCAGCCCTTGTACGATTAACATCCACGGTTGATTTGCCAAAGGCATCCGTAAAGAAAGAACAAAATCAACCATCCCCGCTGAAAAACCAAAACCTGCCATAAATTGCAAACTAGAAGCAATAAATAACGAAAGTCCTGTTAAAATAGCATGAAGAATATATAATCCAGGAGCTAAAAACATAAAAGCAAATTCGATCGGTTCGGTAACTCCGGTAAAAAAGCTTGCAAATCCTGCTGCTAACATGATAGAGCGAACTCTATCTTTTTGCTCTGGTTTTGCAGTCGTTACAAAGGCACAAGTAGCACCAATCAATCCAAACATCATAATCGGAAAGAATCCTGCTTGGTACATTCCTGTTACTCCTTTCACACCTGTGCTACTCCAGAAATTCCCAATATCATTAATTCCTGCCACATCAAACCAAAACACGGCATTCAACGCATGATGTAATCCAAAAGGAATCAATAAGCGATTAAAAAATCCAAATAATCCCGATCCAACAGCTCCCAATTTGGAAATAGCGATACTAAAGGATACCAAACCTCCATAGATTACCGGCCAAATAATCATAAAAATAAAAGAAACACCCAACATAACACAGGCTGTGATAATCGGCACTAAACGTTTTCCTGAAAAAAACGCTAATGCCGAAGGAAGTTCTGTCTTATAAAATTTATTATAAATAGATGAAGAAATCATTCCACATAAAATTCCAACAAATTGGTTTTGGATTTTGCCAAAAGCCATTGGAACTTCTTCAAGAGGTATTCCTTTTAACTGTGCTACAGAACTCGGAGAAAGCAAAGTTGTAATAACAAGCCAAGCCACTAATCCGGAAAGTGCTGCCGGACCATCTTGTTCTTTTGATAAGCCGAAAGCAACACCAATAGCAAACAAAATACCCATATTGTCAATCAGCGAAGCTCCAGCTTTAATTAAAAACGCCGCTAAAACACTCTCACTTCCCCAACCTACCGGATCAATCCAATATCCAATTCCCATCAATACCGCCGCTGCAGGGAGAACAGCTACAGGAATCATCAATGATTTCCCAATTTTTTGTAAATAAGCAAACATATTAAACCTCTCTATTTAAATAGTCTTATTATATATTATAAATTAAATATTTTTTTTGTCAAGATTGGGAATCATTTGTATGTTATAATATTCATCGATCGTATCTGTATATCATCATAGTGGTCTATGTGAAAACTTTTTTGATTATACTATTTGACATAATAGTAAAAATACGATATATTGTATATAATATTAATTTAGTATTAATTATCTGTGTTCTTTTCTCTATGATGTAAGAATATTAGAATAATAAGTACGGAGAAGTTAATCAATTCTAAAAACAATATATTTATATAGGAGGCTATAATGAAATGGCTTATTATGACGCTTTTATTGATTGGTGCTTGCGGACAAAAACAAAAGATCGATCCCAATCTTAGTGGTTCTTTTGAAGGAAGTGGCGAAGGGCGTAACGGAACGATTACCACAAGAGTAACGATATCCGAAGGAAAAATTAGTGATATTGTAGTAATTGAATCACAAGAATCCCCTGAATATTTTGA
>JBOFNI010000257.1:0-1096 GCA_051658845.1 Brevinema sp.
TGCTGGATAAAGTCGGTTCAGGTTATCTTACGGATTCTGAGGGCGAACCTCATGTCCATCTTACACTTCTAAAATTCTTGTAAATCTCCTTTACCGTTTTTAGCATTAGCTAACACTCTTGCAAACCTTCTCCCTTCAGTATTGGTATAGGATACAGAAGGATACGTAGAAGCGGGATTAATTTTAACAAAATTTACAAAAACAGGAAAAGGATCTTCAATTTTTGAAAGCACTTTGATATATTGATTACCGTCTTTACCCAGATAGAGACGTTCTGTTTCTGTAATACTTCCTAAGTATTGCAGATAGTCTTTTTCTTTAGACGTATGGTTTGTTTCTTGTTTATCAGCATCATACTCGTACGTAAGTCCATTTGTCATCTGCAGATTACCGAAGTCCTCCCTCCCTGTCGCATAATAATATTCATTCGATTTGGGATTCCAATACGCAGCATGATAACCAATAGGTTCAAGTTCATATTCTTTCGGATTCCAATCTTTTGTACCATACCAAAGGTGTCCCCTAGTCTGTAAAAGCACAAGGTCTCTACCAATATCATACGACGCATCAAGTGTTTTTGACTCAGATACCAGCTCTCTTTCTACACTCTCTTCTTTCTGTACACACGCACTCAGTAACATAAACATAACTATTAACAATTTCATCTCATCACCTCACTATTTTATCATTAATTATATTATGATAGCACTAATACGTCAAGTAATAGAGCAATATAAAGGAGAAAAACAACTATTCAATCCTTCTTTACATACGATCACTAATTCAAACGGAGAGCCTGCTTCCTATGCCATCGATCTGAGAGAATCAGAAGTAAGTAAATTATTAAGTTCTAAACATAATGAAACTAAGAAAGGGAGGGCATACGATGGGAGTTCTGATGGAGAACCTCACTACCATTTAACGATAAAACTTTAGCGTGGTAGTCCTCCAAGGGGTAAATTACCCGTACGAGACGATCTTGGAAATCCTTCTTTATGTATAGGATCACAGTATAATAAAGCACTACCAAAAACTTCTTCCTTATCTTTGTCAATAGGATCTCCAAATTTTTTTCTACTACTAAAACTACCATCTT
>JBOFNI010000258.1:0-2013 GCA_051658845.1 Brevinema sp.
ATATTACTGTATTACTTGACGTATTAGTGCTATCATAATATAATTAATAATAAAATAGTGAGGTAATGAGATGAAATTATTAATAGTGATGTTTATGTTACTGAGTGCGTGTATACAAAAAGAAGAGAGTGTAGAAAGAGAGATAGAAATAGTAGTTGAGGAAAAACCTTCTCTTTTTGATGCTAATTATGATGGTGGAGAGGAGCTTATCTTAACGGAGAGACGTGGCTTTGTAGTCAAATACCGTTATAAAGAGCCTTACGATCTCACTGTCCCGCTCTATGCGATCTATTGGAACTCCAATAATAATCAATATTACTATGTTAAAGATGGTTCTGATCTTATGAAGACTAATGGTCTTACTTATAAGCTCGATCCAAAAAAGGTTGAAGAACAAGTATTTGTACCGGATATGAAAGATCCGTATCTGCAGTATGCTGGTTATATCTCACCCGCTCAACGTCTTTATATTGATAGGCGGGATCAACAACAATATATTAAAGAGCTTATCTCTATCTATGATCCTATTGAGGTTATTCCTTATAAAAATGCATTTGCCAAAGATGGTAGTTTTAGTAGTAGAAAAAAATTTGGAGATCCTCTTGACAAAGATAAGGAAAAATTTGTTGGTAGTACTTGGTACTGTGATCCTATATATAAAGAAGGGTTTCAAAGATCGTCTCGTACAGGTAATTTGCCATTTGGAGAACTACCGTTCTAAAGTTTTATCGTTAAATGGTAGTGAGGTTCTCCATCAGAACTCCCATCGTATGCCCTCCCTTTCTTAGTTTCATTATGTTTAGAACTTAATAATTCACTACTATCACTTTTTCTCAGATCGATGGCATAAGAAGCAGGTTCTCCGTTAGAATTAGTGATCGTATGTAAAGAAGGATTGAATAGTTGTTTTTCTCCTTTATATTACTATATTACTTGACGTATCATTGCTATCATAATATAATTAATAATAAAATAGTGAGGTGATGAGATGAAATTGTTAATAGTGATGTGTATGTTACTGAGTGCGTGTATACAGAAAGAAGAGAGTGTAGAAAGAGAGCTGGTATCTGAGCCAGAAGCACTTGATGCTAATTATGATGGTGGAGAGGAGCTTATCTTAACGGAGAGATGTGGCTTTGTAGTCAAATACCGTTACAAAGAACCTTACGATCTCTCTGTCCCGCTCTATGCGATCTATTGGAACTCTAATAATAATCAATATTACTATGTTAAAGATGGTTCTGATCTTATGAAGACTAACGGTCTTACTTATAAGCTCGATCCAAAAAAAGTTGAAGAACAAGTATTTGTACCGGATATGAAAGATCCGTATCTGCAGTATGCTGGTTATATTTCACCCAATCAACGTCTTTATATTGATAGGCGGGATCAACAACAATATATTAAAGAGCTTATCTCTATCTATGATCCTATTGAGGTTATTCCTTATAACGATGCATTTGCCAAAGATGGTAGTTTTAGTAGTAGAAAAAAATTTGGAGATCCTATTGACAAAGATAAGGAAAAATTTGTTGGTAGTCCTTTATACTGTGATCCTATACATAAAGAAGGATTTCCAAGATCGCCTCGTACGGGTAATTTGCCACTTGGAGGACTACCACGCTAAAGTTTTATTGTTAAATGGTAGTGAGGTTCTCCATCAGAACTTCCATCGTAATAATCTCCTTTAGCACTTTCCCTATGTTTAGAACTTAATAATTTACTACTGTCACTTTTTCTCAGATCGATAGCATAAGAAGCAGGTTCTCCGTTTGAATTAGTGATCGTATGTAAAGAAGGATTGAATAGTTGTTTTTCTCCTTTATATTACTGTATTACTTGACGTATTAGTGCTATCATAATATAATTAATGATAAAATAGTGAGGTGATGAGATGAAATTGTTAATAGTAAGTGTATTTTTGATTTCTTTCTTAAATGCTCAACAAAAATTAGATGCTGATTATGATGGAGGAGAAACGTTGCAAATTATCCAGAGAAGTTATCAATCAAA
>JBOFNI010000259.1:0-1117 GCA_051658845.1 Brevinema sp.
TGAGGTAAGATTTAAGAAATCATCAAAGTCAGTGTCAAGATACTGCAGCCTGAAATCACCTGTGACACCACATTGTTTCCTAATCTCAGATTTAAGTTCTTCTACAGAATTGGGTATTCCAGACAGCAGCGTCAATTTCATGGAGTCGTTATCTCCAAGAACAATTCTAAACTTTGCTGGATTAGTCATTTTCTTTGATCTTCAATCACTCTGAAAGAGGAAAAAATATTGGTTAAAAAGGATGTATGTACTTTTTCAAGGTAACCATACGAAGAGCCAAAATGTACAAATTGCATCCAAGTTGAATTTTCATCCTCAAGCAGGTGTTCTGCCAGTTAAATGGGTGAAGTATAATGGAACTGAATACCGTTCTGGTTTAATAATTTGTGGTAAAGAAGACATTGATTTGCCACTGTTTTTATAAAAACACAATTTTTGTTAGAAATGAATTTGTGGTATTGATTGCATCGACACTCAAAACGGTTTGCTTTGATGAACATCTTTACGCCTACAGAATTGAACCAAGACAATGTGAATCCTTGAATGTCACTGAACTAATTTATTACAAACCTTTTGATATGTAGATGTCTTATTGGTCTGATAATTTCTTTTGGTTTGTTGTACCTTACTGCAGTCTTGTTAACATTTAGCTGTCAATGCAGATTTTATTTCAAAATTGATTTCATTTTGTATAATTTTATGTGTATTTTTATGACAAGTTGTAAATGTTTTATTCACTTTGCCCATTTTGTAAATAAACGTTCAAATGAGAATTTTTGTGAATTTTTTTGTTAAATATTGAATATATTTTTAAAACATATTTGGCTCTAAATAAGAATACTATGAATAACACAACATAGAAATTTAAATAAAAAAATAACACCAGAGGTGTTAAGTCAGTGTTAAGTTTACTCTCAATAGATAAGTGTTGACACTGCTTGTTTTACTGCTTATTTAAAAATACACAGTAAAAAAAACAAAAAAAAACAGATGTGGCCCATGATCACCTAGAGGGAATAGTTCGTTGAGTTGGCAGGATGTTTTGAAATATTTATAAAGAAAAAATATTTCACATTTGATAAGCTGATTCAGGAATTCCCGTTCAAGTGGGGAGATA
>JBOFNI010000260.1:0-1982 GCA_051658845.1 Brevinema sp.
AAGATACAGCAAAACAATCTTCAATTCTTTAATACAAATATGAGGAAATAATGCTTAAGGGTGATGGCAGAATAACATTTATTTCAACAATGCAGGTTCAAAATAACATTTTATACTGAATGTAACAACTTATAACAATGTTTGTATAAATTCAACCTACAATTTCATTTAAATACTTATCTACCTTTTAACTTTCTCTTAATTATGGGGAGAAGCTTTCCATTCTTTTTCAACTGATCTACCTCTAGCATAAGTGTGGGATCATTGCTTAAGACATCTGAACATTTCTGGATAAAGGTCTGCAGCTTCTGGCCTCTGGAGTAGCCTTGTAGGACTTCTTCATACTTTTTTTGGGACACAATGGCAAGTTCTGCAATTGCAGCACTGGCAACCACTGTGTTCCTGTCCACTCCAACAGCCTTGTAAGAAGATCTCAAGTTCTTCCCTTTCCTGAAATGATGTAAGACCTTTTTGTATCTCTTCACAACGTGCTTTGGATTTACAGCTGCAAAAACAAACAAAACATGAATAACCAAGCTGTGAAAATATCTATGACCTTGCAAAATTCTTTACTACAGTTACATTTTGTAAACCTGACTATTGAAATGACTATTTTGAAATGACCATTTTACTAACATACTCTAGATCAATAATAAAATGAATATGAACACTATTCTTAATCAGCATACTGTGTATCAAAAAACATGCGCTTAACACTGGAACATTTTACAGCCTGAAAGAATATGTGATATGCAAACTAGTTTTGTCTTCTTGTAAAGGTTTAACTCTAACAACCCATAAACGCTGAGACAAATCCAGTTGCAAGCCAGTTGTATCAGTGTAGTGTACTGTTAACCAAAGGGCCCACAATTACAATAAGGTTGCAGTTTCTTTTTTCTTTTGTATTGGAGGCTCTCAGTAAGGAGGTACTAGATATGACAACATCACTCCTGAAATAGTTAAGGACTTCTCCCCACTAACTTATAATTGCTGATCCAGCCACCAATGGACCGTTTTCACAAGACATTTAACAAGACCTTGCTAATGCAAGGGTGTTTCTAATGCAGTGTCTATAGGAGGGGTGGCAAATTTTCCAACATTCTCTCTTCTAACTACTGATATCAGTCTCTCTCAATTTTCCTTTGATTGAAAGTCATAAAAACACTAAACCCGGAAATGTGAAAAAGGTCCATCAACTGCTCGGTTAAAGACGATAAAATCGAGCACCACATACCTCTCTTTAAAAAGGCTCTTTCCTTCCTCATCTTCTCTTTCTTCTTCTTCCCCTTCTGGTTCTTTTTTTTCTTGTACTTGTTGCGCTTTTTTGCTTTCTTTCTTTCATAATAATCAGAAGATGAGGAGGAGGAGGAAGAAGAAGAAGACAAGGAAGATGATGTAGAGGAGTAAGATGTTGCTTGCTTAAATGACTCCGATGAGCTTGAAAAGTCTGTGTCATTGACGTCAGCTGACACATCTGTCCCAGCACTACTTTTCTTCTTATCTAATGCAGAGAAAGATTTAGAATGCTTGATACTGACACATAACACCAAAATACAGTCAAAATACACACACCATAAATCAGAATAAATGTATATGTTTTTTTTTTCTACTGTCAGAGATAAGGTTTGTTACTTTAATAGTAAAAATTTAGTAATATGTAAAAGATGATCCTTGTGTTTACTGACAGTTTGTCATTTTTCCTTTGCTGAACTGCTATACCCAAGTAAATTAGGGCCAGTTCCAATAACTTGTGGTTTTTATATATCGTACTTGCCTACTTGACTTGTATTTGTCATGTATTTTTCATTTTCCTTGTTTGGCCAAAGTTTGCAGGTAGACAAAGACTTAAAAATAATGAAAATTTTGTGCTTTTAGGGGCACTAATTCTTTGTCAAACTGTTTGTGTCCTCTCACAAACATAGGGATCCCCTTATTTTTTGACCATGCATGCCATTTAATTACTTTCAAAGACAAATTAAGAC
>JBOFNI010000261.1:0-4955 GCA_051658845.1 Brevinema sp.
TAGGATCTTTTCTGCTCTCCCGGCAAGACTCGAACTTGCGACCAAGTGATTAACAGTCACCTGCTCTACCGACTGAGCTACAGGAGAATACTTGAACCGCCTGGGGTTCGAACCCAGGACCCCGTGATTAAAAGTCACGTGCTCTACCAACTGAGCTAGCGATTCACACATAAGTGTATAAATATTTTAACGTAAAACTTTATATTTGTCAATCCTTTTTAGGATTTTTTATTTATTTTTTTTATTCCATAAAAAATAAGTAACAGGAGCGGCAACAAACATCGAAGAATAGGTACCACTAATAATTCCTATTACTAGAAGTAGTCCAAAATTCTGTAAAATATTCCCTGACCAAATATAAATCGACCCTGCAACAAATAATGTTGTAATCGAAGTAAGAAGAGTCCGTTGAAAACTTTGATTAATACTTTTATTGATAATCTTAGCAAAATCTTCGTTGGGGAGTAGTTCATGATTTTCTCGAACACGATCAAAGATGACAATAGTATCATTGATAGAATACCCTAAGATCGTTAAAAATGCAGCTAAAATGGTAAGATCAATAGGGATCTGAAATAATAGAGTAAAAATCAAGAGAATAATCATATCATGCAGTAACGCTGCTGTCGCTCCCACACCGTAAACAAAATCAAAACGGAACGCTACATAAACTAAAATAAGTACGGTAACGATTGCTAATAATTTTAATGCTTGTAGAACAAAATCGTTTCCGATACTAGGTCCAATATAATCAGAAGATAATACAGAAACCTCATTAAATGTTTCTCGAATGGGATTTAATAAATAATCACCAGAACCGTCTCGTCCAAATTCAGCAGGAGCGGTTAGTAAAAAGTTTTGTATACCGTCTTTATATGCGAGTGTTGTGATGGCAATCTGATCTTCTGAAATAAGATTACGGATATCTTGAATAGAAGCTTCGGGAACGGCAAATTCAATACGAATTCCACCGGCAAAATCAGTCCCCAAGATAAATCCGTTATTAAAAAAGCTAATCATTCCTATAATAGATAAGATGATAAAGAGAATTAAAGCAATCATTCGTTTGCTCAAAAAGTCAAAGTTGAATTTCTGTGTTTTCATGATTACTCCTATACGATTTCTCTATGATTTTTACCACTCATCGTTTCTAGTAGTAATTTAGTAACAAAAAGTGCTGTAAAGATATTGGCAATAATTCCAAATGCTAAGGTTACTCCAAATCCTTTAATTGATCCTGAGCCAAATACAGACAAAGCAATAGCGGCAATAATGGTAGTTAAGTTAGAATCCCAAATGGTTGCCCCAGCATGTTCATAAGCAGAGTGAAAAGCAGAAAGAAAATAATGGGATTTCTTTTTTTCTTCACGAATTCGTTCATAAATAATAATATTAGCATCAACCGCCATTCCTACTGTTAAGGCAATTCCGGCGATCCCTGATAATGTTAGTGTTGCTCCCATTGATGCTAAAATAGAGAGCAGAAACAGCATATTTAAGGCTAGTGCGAAAGAAGCAACTAAACCAGCAATACGGTAGAAAATAATCATAAATAAAATAACGCCAATAGTTCCAAAGAGAAGAGCTTGCATTCCTTTTTGGATGGAATCCGCTCCTAATTGAGGTCCGATAATACGTTCTTCAATAATTTCAAGGCGGACAGGAAGGGAGCCTGCTTCTAGAATATTTGCTAAGTAATTGGCTTCCGATAGTCCAAAGGTTCCGGAAATTTGTCCACGACCGTTTGGGATTTCTCCTTGGATCACAGGAGCACTTCGAACACGATCGTCTAAAATAATCGCAAATTGTTTATTAATATTGTTTTTAGTAATATCGGCAAAAAGATCTCCTCCTTCATCTGTTAATTCAAAGGATACGACATTTCTTCCAAGATTATCTGTCTCTGCTGTAGCAGATTTAATAGCGGTACCGTCAAGATCGACTTTTTTATAAATCAAATACCAACCTTTTAGTTGAGGAATATCAGTAGTATCGTTTTCCCAATAAGAAACCCATGTTGTGTCAAGAGGTAGAATAAATGTTGCCGGAACATCATCTCTATTGAGTAAACCGTATCGTCCATCATAAGGTACACCTTGACCAGCAAGAATATTCATCAACTCTTGATTGACAAAACGAAATTCTAATTTACCGACATTAGAAAGTCCTTCTTTAAGAAGATTGGGATCACTGACTCCGGGGAGTTCGATAGTAATTTTACCATCAAAAGTAGGGCGGATTGCCGGTTCGGCAACTCCAAAAGCATCAATACGATTTTTAAGAATTTCTAAAGACCGAAGCAATGCCGCTTCTTTTTCTTGTTGAAAATTTTCTTCAACAGCAACTTCGTCTTCATCATATTGTTGAAGAAGTTGTTGTCGGAGATCTTCTTCGTTGGGAATAGCAGCTACATAAACTCCCCCTTGAAGATCAAGTCCTAAAGACAGGGTTTTTGCCCTAATTTTTTTTAATTCCTGTATAAAGATACGGGTATCTTCATCGGCAATTGCCAATTCTTCGGCTGGCATCCCAATTAATGCTTTATCTTCTGGAGCAATGAGTATATACCATTGATAAGTCGGATATAGCCCCCAAAAAGCCCATCCGATAACGGCAATGAGCAGAAAATAGCGAGAGATTTTATTCATAAGTAAAATCCTTGAAAATTATATTTTAATCCATTTTACCGGATTCTAAAATAGAAGCAATACCTGATTTTGCGACTTCAATTTTAGCGTCTAAACTTTTAACATAGACAGTTTTTTCTCCAATAAATTCTATTGTTCCAACAATATGACCTAAGGTAACAACTTTATCGCCTTGTTTAAGTGCTTCGATCTGTTTTTGTAGTTTTTTTCGTCTTTTATTTTCAGGAAGGAAAATTAAGAGGTACATAAAAACAACCATTAAAATAATTGGTAGAAAAGACATCAATCCTCCTCCACTTTGAGCTTCCCCTGCAGTTGCAGCAGGTGCTAATTGGTAAAATAATCCAAGCATAAGATTCTCCTTTATAATATTTATAATTTTATTTTTTATATAGAATAAATATTGTAGCATGTTTATTTATTAATGTAAAGATTATTTAAGTAAAATATTCAAAATATCTTAGAATAATTTGTAGTTTTTATCAAAAAATATATAATAAAAAACCCACTAATTACAGTGGGTTTTTAGACAAGCGGCTGGGGAGAATCGAACTCCCAGCATCAGCTTGGAAGGCTGAGGTATTACCATTATACGACAACCGCATATTGTTTCTTATTATAAAATAAAATTTATTGTTTGTCAATACTTTTTTATTTTTTTTTAGGATCGTAAAAATTGGTTTTATTTTTAAGAATATCTTGAATATATTGAATAAAATTAGTATCCTCTGTTTCTAAAAGAACATCGAGAGGGTTTTGATCGTTATAATTGAATGCTTCATAATTGGCATTTTTTTGGAGTAACAGCTGAGAGAGATAGCGTTGTTTTTTATTAAAAGCCCAGTGTAAGGGAGTATTACCATTAACATCAGTATTATCAATAGGAACATTTTGTGTGATAAGATTAATTGCCTGAGGATAATTTTCAACAAAAATTTCTTTAATTAAAGGATCAATCTGTCCACTAATGAGACTTTCTTTTAAACTGTCTTCGTTTTCTAAAGTTTCTAAAATAGAAGGAGAGATTCCCGCTTTATTTTTGATATCTTCTGCACCTGCTAAAATAAGATATTTGGAATGGGTCTGGTTATTTTGAGCAAGAGCCTCAATAAGAGGGGTTGATCCTTCGTTATTAACTGCATTAACATTAGCTCCGGATCGGATAAGCAATAAGATTACTTCTTCATTAGAATTGATTGCAAAATGTAGAGGGGTATTTCCATTGTTGTCTGGGGCGTTGGGATCGGCTCCAAACTCTAAAAGCAGTTTAGCAATCATTTCATAATTACGGGATACCGCCCAATGAAGAGGAGTGCTTCCTATTCTGTTTTTTGCGTTAATATCAGCACCATTTTTAATCAGTAGAAGAGCCAACTGGGGATCTGATACTAAATGAAGTAAGCTTAGCCCTTCTTTGTTAGTTATCGTAACATCGGCTCGGCGTTTAATCATATATTCTACAATAGGTGCATCATTTCTAACAATAGCTTCAAACAGTGATTGCTCTTGACTATAAATTGTTGTATTAATCAAGATAATAATAAACGTAAATAGAGTGTTAATCATCATAATATTCATCATAATAATATTCATTATCTCCTTCGATATCTACGGTTGTTTCCGTGTAGGATTCTTCATAGGAGATAATTGGTACGGAAGATTCAGCGGCATTAACATTTTCTAAAAGGGCGATCATTTCGTTATCATCGTTTAATATTGCTAAACTTAATGCCGTATGATTGTCCATAGATTCGATATTGTAATTAATTCCTCGATCGATAAGCAACTGTGCTGTTTCCGTATAGCCATTTTGTACGGCAAATAATAAAGCATTCCAGTTATCGGAATCAGTGGCATCTAAATTAGCACCGCTATCTAATAACATTTCTATTGATTCGTTATATCCTAACTGAGCTGCTGCCATTAAGGCTGTCCAACCACTAATAACAAATTCTTGTTCCGTATCTCCGATTGTTCGGACAACACTTGCAGAGGCTGTTTGGTTTACATTAGCACCCATATGAGCGAGGTATTGAATCATCCCTGGGTTATTATTGAATGTAGCAACAATAAGAGCTGTCGTTCCATCTTGGTTGGCGTTGTTTACATCTAAGCCGATCACTTCTATTAAATATTTAACGATATCCATGTGGTTATTTTCCGTAGCGAATCTCAAAGCAGTATCTCCGATGATATTTCTTGTTTTTGGATTAATTCCAAAGGTAACCAATTGCTTAATTCTTTCTAAATTTCCTGCTCTTGCCGCTTGGTGGATGCTGTTGTTTCCATCGGCATCCCAATCGTGTA
>JBOFNI010000262.1:0-1261 GCA_051658845.1 Brevinema sp.
TAAATATTAAAAAGGTCGTATTCGACCGAAACGGTTATTTGTATCACGGAAAGATTAAAGCGTTAGCTGATGCTTGCCGTAATACAGGAATCGAATTCTAAAGCTGAGGATATACGATGGCTGAGATTCAAGTACCACCAACAGACTCTTTAGAAGGAGTAGACAATACTATAGTAGAGCAACCTCCTAAAGAAAGATCTTCTCGTGGTGGAAGAAACAACAAAAATAACAATAGAAGAGACCGTAGAGAAAAACCGGAAGCGGTTCCTTCAGAATGGGAAGAAAAAGTAGTAAGCCTTAGAAGGGCAACGAAAGTGATTTCCGGAGGTCGTCGATTCCGTTTTAATGCGATGGTTGTTGTTGGAAATAAAAAAGGGAAAGTTGGTCTAGGCTATGGAAAGGCTAATGAGCTTGCCGATGCTATTAAAAAAGCAAAAGATAAGGCTATTGCTAATGCTTTATCTATTCGTCTAAAAGGTGCAACAATCCCTCATGAAATTTTAGGAGAGTACAAATCTTCTCGAATTCTCATGAAACCTGCAACTAAAGGAACTGGGGTGATTGCCGGGGGTGCAGTGCGTCCTGTTCTTGAATTATTAGGAGTTCATGATATTCTTACAAAATCGCTAAGATCTCCAAACCCTATCAATCTGATTAAAGCAACGTTTAATGGATTGACACGATTGTATAATATTGAAGATATTGCTGCAAAACGTGGAAAAACAGTATCTGAATTGTTTTCTAAGTAAATAAAGGAGCGCAAAAATGAGTCATATTAAGCTTACAGTAAATGAAGGCGCTTCACAGAAGCGTAAGCGAGTAGGTCGCGGTACAGGAAACGGTACAGGAAAAACCTGCGGAAAAGGTCATAAAGGTCAAAAAGCCCGATCTGGTGGCGGAGTACCCTTATATTTTGAGGGTGGTCAAATGCCTCTTTACAGACGGACTCCAAAAAGAGGTTTCAAAAACATTTTCAAAATTGTCAATAACGTTATCAACTTAGAATCTCTTAACGTATTTCCGGATGGTTCGGAGATTACCCCAGAGATGCTTTGTCAAGCCGGATTGATTAAAGATAATGGAAATCCGATTAAATTATTAGCACAAGGATTTGGTGATATCAGCTTTACAGCAAAAAATATCAAGATTCATGCTCATAAAATTTCTGAAACAGCAAAAACTCTCTTAGAAAAATCCGGTGCCACTATTGTGATGATCGGATAAACGATTAAGAGGGAAATATGTCTGTTTTAATAAATAT
>JBOFNI010000263.1:0-1326 GCA_051658845.1 Brevinema sp.
ATGAGTTTACTCCATGGATTTGAAGGGGTTTCTCATATTCGTTCTGCTTTAGCAAAAAGTAGTAGTTTAGAAGATGTCTATCAAGCAATCAATCTTTATGAAAAACAGGAGTACAATTAATGACTAATTTTATCAGTACTGGTATTAAAGGAATGCTCATCGGTATCGCCAATATTATTCCGGGTGTTTCCGGTGGTACAATGGCTTTTGTCCTAGGGATTTATCATCAAGTTACCGAAGCAATCGGCTATTTTCTAATCCGTCCAGAAAAACGAAAAGAATATTTTTTCTTTTTATGTAATTTAGCAATAGGAGCTATTCTCGGACTCTTACTCTTTGCAAAACTGATCTCTTTTTTATTAGGGGTTACAGAAAATTCACCCCTACCATTTACCTATGTACCAACATTTGGGTTCTTTTTAGGATTGATTATTGGTTCTATTCCTATCTTGTTCCGAATGCAAAAAGATACTAGGTTTTCGATCCCTCGCTTAGGATTATTCATTCTAGGGGCAATTCTCCTTATCGCTTTAGCATTCCTTCGAGAGCCGTCTAACACCCTATCGGAGCAATCTCAAATCATTAAAGATTTCGGAGTTTTTAAAATTGTTTCCTTACCCTTATCTCGGATGATTTGGCTCTTTATCGTTGGAATCTTAGCAGCCTTTACGATGGTCATACCAGGAATTTCAGGTTCGGCTTTATTAGTGGCACTAGGAGAATACGCCCCTATCCTCAACTATATTTCCGATCGTTCGCTCGTTCCTCTTGCCATTATCGGAATCGGTGTTGGAGTGGGGATTATTGCAGCTACCTTGCTTATCTCTAAATTATTGGAATTCCGACCTGGTGCAACTTTTTATTTTATTTTAGGCTTGATCGTTGCTTCTTGTGGGCAGATTATTTTTTATATGATTAGCTCTCAAGCTTCGGTATTAGCTTGGATTGTTAGTATTCCAACGGTGGCAATGGGTATTTACCTTGCCCTCTTTAGTGCTAAACTTAGCCCTAATTAAAATCTAAAAAAAATAAGATCTTAATATTCATCCATAGTGTATTGATCTTCTTGTTGTGGAGCCTTTTTTGTTTTATAGCTTATATAAAAGCTGGATAATTCCGATAAGTTTTTTGCAAAGTTAGGAACAAAATACATACCCAAGCTCATGCTATTCGATTATTAGCAATGGGGGGTTTTTGAAAATGAAATCGATTATTTATTAAAATAATACAAATAGTAGCTAAAAAATTAAGAGCCTGCACTAACAGACTCTTAAAATCTAAACATAGGAGATTCTATGATTAGTATGCTACTATTTATAATCCTAA
>JBOFNI010000264.1:0-1878 GCA_051658845.1 Brevinema sp.
TATTGGAGCAAGACCTCAAATTGGCTCTCTAGTCTTATTAAATTTTCTCAACGGAGATCTCAACTTCTCCATCATTTCGGCAATCATTAATGCCAAAGACTCTCCTGACTTTCAAGATCTTCCCGAGAATAAACTCGCAATCCGTTCCAACGGTAAAGACTTAGGAGAAATTCTTCTCGAAATGTGCAGGATGGTTACTTCTCTCAAAACCGTCGGTTCTCCCACCACCCAAACCCTTGATCCTTCTCAAATCCTCGAGTGGCAACTCTTCATGGAAAATGAAATTAAGGAGATGTTTGCGCCTCTTTCTAACAGTGTTGGTGATGGTAATTCAATAGATTTGGAAAATACCGAGAATAAGAAATATATCAATACAAAATTTAACAGCTTTCAGCTCGATAATCTTAAAAAAGGGATGTATTTCTTAACTCAAGAAGATGTTTCCGCTATCCAAAAATCCTCAGAGATTTTTTGGCAGTATATCGCTAATAATCTTCCTATCTCTCAAGTACTCAGTATTCGAGAAGCCGCAGGCAAAAATAAAGACGAAGTATACAACAAAACAGTCGGTGATAAAATATTCATCCCTTCTCACATAGGCTTGGAATCTATAAAGATTATTTATTCTAAACACTCTTCTCCAAAAGAAAATATCTACGATGATGGAAAAAGAAAAGTTCAAGTTATCGGTTTATTTGCAAATTTTCTTGGTGCAAATCTACATTCACTCACGATAACGTCAACATCAAGAACACCTGAAGAACAAGCTGATATTATGGTTAAAAAAATTATTAATTTTCCAAATGGTAAAAACTATCCCACTGTACGTGATAGAATCAAAAAATACTATTTAGAATACCAACAAAATAAAGTTTCAGAAAAGGAATATAAAGATTATATTTATATTGAATCGTTAAAACATATTGAGGAATCTCCATCAGGTTATAGACATATAAATAAAAACCATAAATATGTATTTGATATTGGAGTTTTTGAAAGTAATAACTACCTAGGTATGTCAAGTATAGATATTACTAAAATGACACAAAGTTTTCAACTATTTGAAAGTAGATCATTTATTTCTCCTAAGTCATTATATTATGAAGAAACTAAAGATGAACAAGCGTATCATTTTGTAATAGATTAATCTTTTATATAGCAAATTTCATTATCTTGAAAAGCAGGCAGATCAATTTTGTTTATGTTATATGGATCGCTTAGCATATTAAAAATATAGGAGTTCATAATAGATAGTTTAACTTCATCAAAATCCTGAGAGAGCAACTGATTAATAATATAATTATATATATCCATATATTGGTTATCAAATATTAATCCAATTTGATTTAATATTTCTTGATCTTTGTTAGCAGACAATATATATTTTTTTATCGCTCCCAAAATTTTTGATATTACAATCCCTCTATAAGAGCTATCTATAAAAAAACATTGATCAATATTTAAGATAGATTCTAGATTAGTTGAATGATAAATTTCTTCAATAGCCCACTCAAAGCCTGAACACTTACTTTCTCTAAGATTTGTAAGCTGCTCTAGAGGTATTAATAAAGTTTGGGATTCTAAAAATAATACGCCATATTGATTAGTATAAGAAATAGGCACACCAGTATTACTAAAAACTATATGATTAGTCTTTGTTCTTGTGATATTAATATTATCTGTACTATAACAATCAACCGTATAGCCATTTTTTATTTTAGTATTTGGGTATAACTGGGTCTTTTCAAGAAATTGATCTAATATACTATAATCTTTTTTTTCTAGACTTCTAATAATACTTTTAATTCGTTCTGTAGAGAACTCATTAGAATAGGTAAAATTCGTACTGAATAGAACTACAAATAATAAATATTTCAT
>JBOFNI010000265.1:0-12622 GCA_051658845.1 Brevinema sp.
TATAGGAATGTCCTATATTTTTTTATCCGATAATATCTAAAGAATGCCCATTATCTTCATCTAATAATGCTTTTTCTGGATACTCTTTTTCTTCATGAGATTTTTTATTGTCGTGAGGGTGAAATTCTCCATTAGTATCGGTCATTCCTTGTTTAATAGTATCCATAATTTCGGTATGGTTCTCTTCTTCGGGAATTCTCGATACGGATTCTTTATGTTTAATATTTTGATCGACAAGATGCTGTGCTTGGGTCATATGTCTAATTGCTTGATCCGAATCATGAGGTTTTATAGTTTGCGAATTGGCTATCGTCATCATCATATCAATCGGTTTGATACTCATAAACACCTCTCTATAAATAAAAAATACCAATAGAAATAAGCCGGATTCTGTTTATAAAGAAAACATCTGTCTTATTATTATTATTACTAATAATAATTGTTGCGATCCACCCGTATGCCTTGTAAAACCAACAATCTACATACCACTTGATCTTGCCTTAAGGAGGGTTTATCATGCCTTTTCTCTTATGAGAAAAGCGGTAGGCTCTTACCCCACCTTTTCACCATTGTGATCTTATATCAATAAGACTTGCACTGTATATTTTCTGTGACACTTTCCCGCATATTATGTGATAATATGGACGGCTTTTAACCGTTCCTTGGTTTTTTAAGGTCCGGACTTTCCTCTCTTATTCTCAATCGAATAACGAGCGTTTTCTTCTATTGGTATTCTATTTTTGTTTTTTTGTCAGTTCCGTATAGGAGTGTAGCACATTAACTACTTGATTTTTATCTCTCATTTCGATATATAGTTTAGGTTTTTTATCAATATTATTCATTCCTGTAGAACCCAGTAAGTGTCCAGTAGGAATTTCTTGTCCTGTTTTTACATTAAGACGATCTAATCCGGCATATACTACTGCTCGATCTTCACTAAGATCTAAAATAACGACATTTTGAAGTGCATTAATATAACCGGCATATTGTACTTTAGCATCACTTGGTGATGTTAGTGTTGTTTTTTTATCTAAGAGTAAGTCAACGCCTCTTCCTGAAGTTGAGGCTGAAACGATATTAGCATATTTCACCGGAAGAGGGACATCTTTGAAACGGTTACTTTTGATTCCTAATCCCGATTTCTTTTTGATATATTCGGCTTTCTTACTTGCTTGAGGAGTTGGAGAATCGATAACATGGATTTTTAAAGATTCCCCAATATAAATACGTGTAGTACGCTTATTATTCCAAGATAATAATTGATTACGCTGTACTTTATATTTAAGAGCAATACCGTCTAAGGTATCACCACGTTTGACTTTATAACGGATAAGTCTTGTTTTTTGATCTTTATTAGTAGCTTTTTTTTCGGTATCTTTTGTTACTTTAACTGATATTGTTAAATTTTCTCCAATAAGAAGCCTGTCTGAGTCTTTATTGTTAAGCTTTTTAATATCGGTAGCAGTTGTACCAAATTTAGCGGCAATATAAGAAAGATTTTCTCCTCTACGGACAGCATATTGGATTGTTTTATGATTTGTTGTATCGGTGGTTTTTTTAGCTGTATAAATCGTGAGTTGTTCATTGACATAAACATTAGCTGATTTTTTATTATTCCATTGCATAATTGCTTTAGAAGATACTCCATGATCTAAAGCAATCTGACCTAAAGTATCTCCTGATTTAACACGATAAGTCGTTTTATTTAAATCTTTAGATATCTGTGGAACTTCACGATTACCGACGATAAGCTTTTCTCCGACATAAATAGAGCTTGATTTTTTATTATTGAGTTCCTGTAATTTTGGGACAGTTGTTTTATATTTTAAAGCCACATCGCTAAGAGTGTCTCCTCGTTTGACTTGATAAATAATCGGGTCTGTCTTAGCAATTTGTATAGGAGTATTTGTTGTCTTTTCAGATATAGGAATACGGAGTTTCTGCCCTTCAATAATATGATTTTCTGATAGATTGTTAAGGGTAATAAGATATTGGATTTTTGTATTAAATTGAGTGGCAATACTTTGAAAAGTATCGCCATTTTTTGCCGTATAGGTCGTAATAGAAGAGGGGATATAAAGACGTTGTTTTTCGTAGACGAATTCTCCATAGAGGTCATTTAATTTTCTAATATCCGTAATAGTAATTCCATGATTTTTTGCAATTTTCCAAAGCGAATCATTTTTTTGTACAGTATACATTCCTGCATACGAATAAGATACAATAAAAATTAATAATAAAGTATTTAAGAACATTTATAACCCCATCAAATTTGAATTCAATACTCATTTATCGGAAAATAGAAATAAAATATCAAGAAAAATAATAAGATTCTTTTTAGAAATCTTGCTTTTAGCCTTTAAGTATAGTATAATTATACAGTATTTTTATTAAAAATACAATACTTTAGGATCTAAAATGACTCGCTCAAATATTCTACGAAGTATGGCAACCGACGCTTATAAAGCTAGCCATTTTTTACAATTACCCCCTAATACAAAAGCAGTACGATTTTATATAGCTCCGAGACGTGCCTTATCTTCAGAATGTCAGCAATATCTTGTCTTTGGTATTCGTTATTTTATTGAACGATATTTACAGATACCTATCACTCTTGAAGATATTGAAGATGTCCGAAAAATTTGGAATAGCTTTAATATTGGGGGCTCTTCTTATGATTTTCCTCTTCATGGATTTCAAAAAATCGCTACAATGTACCAAGGCTTGTTACCTATCAAGATTGTAGGTGTCAAAGAAGGGCAAATTTTAACGCAATATAACACCCCTATTTTTATTATTTCTATTGACGATCCGGATTTGGTATGGCTTCCTGGTTTTATTGAAACGGCATTACAACGATCGATATGGTATCCTTCTACTGTTGCTACCACTTCTTTTAATATCAAACAGGAATTAAAAAAAGCTTATGACCTTAGTGTATCTCCAGAGAATTATTATACTCTTAACTTTCGACTTCATGATTTTGGAGCACGAGGAGCTTCCTCTGGAGAAAGTGCCTCGATTGGGGGATTAGCTCATTTATTAAACTTTATGGGTACGGATACAATGGAAGCGGTATATCTTGGATATAAATTATATGGGATTCCTATAAACGAACTGGCAAGTTCTATTCCTGCAACAGAACATAGTACTGTTACCAGTTGGGGAGATGGATTCCAAGGGGAAAGAGCAGCACTTCTTAACTTCATTCAAGCTTGTGAAACCAATCATGATAAAGTATTTTCTTTTGTATCGGATTCTTATGATTATTTTTATACCATTGACAATTTGTGGGGTGATCCAGAAATCATTCAATTAATTAAATCCAAAGGTCTTACCCCTATTGTACGTCCAGATTCAGGAGATCCTATTGAAGTTGTTTTGTATGCCTTAGAAGCTCTTTCCAAGACATGGGGATATCATATTAATAGCAAAGGATTTAAAGTATTAGATACGATCCGTATTATCCAAGGTGATGGAATGAATAGTGTTCTAATTAAAAAATTAGTAGATATTATTTTAAAACACAATTATTCGGTAGAAAATGTAGCATTTGGTATGGGGGGAGGATTACTCCAAAAACTCAATAGAGATTCAATGAGTTGGGCGATGAAAATGTATCGATTAAACGACAATGGCGTTTGGAGAGATATTCAAAAGAAACCTGTTACCCAACAGGATAAGCAATCGTTTAATCCTCAAAATATTGTTAATGATACTGATTGGGTCATTCATTATCAATGGGATAAAGATATGGAGCAACCTATTATATTTAACGAATCCTTCCAAAATATCCGAAAACGAACGAATATTATTTAATGAATATTATTCAATAATATAGAGATTTTGCAATTGATTCCACTTAGTTTCTTTAACGAGTTGATTAATAATATTTTCAATAGCCGGAGAATATTTTGTGTTTTTAGCAAATTGAATTTTTAATAGAAGTCCTGGAACAATATTTTCTGTTGTGGGACTTCTATTATTTGTTTTAGGAAAGGTATGGACATAATAAGCTGTAGACTCTTCAGTATTCCACAAAAAAGCACCTTGAGAAGGATCTTTTAAACGAAATACAGGGATCTCTTCTTGTACACTAGAGTAATGAGAGAATTCAATATAGGTTTGATAATAACTAACTTCTTCAAAAGCATAAATCAACGACAAGCTAATTTGGGATAACTGATTGTAATTAAAAGTATACTCAATAAGAGTATTAAAATTCACTTGATTATTCTGCATATCAAAAGAATAATTTTGATTACTTCGGATAATATTACGAGTATAGGGTAATAATTGATAGCTTTTTATCAAGATATTTTTAAAAGAATCCTCTAATAGTTGAGAACCTTTTTTAATTGTTGATCCATATTTTTGTGTTTGATAACTTTTAGATAATTCTTGAAAATTATAATTGGCAAAATTTGTACTGGAAGTAAAAAAAATAATACTTAATATCAAATAAACTTTCAAAATCCCTCTTTATGTTGTAAAATCAATGTATGCTTTCATCACTTCTGGAGCATTGCCAAACATCATAGTTTCTCCATGATGAAGCCATAAGGCTTGTTCACAATGTTCTTCTATTGCACCTGTATCATGGGAGATCATGACTACCGATTTGTCAGAATTAATCATTTCTTCGATACGTTTTTGACTTTTTGCTTTAAAATGTGCATCTCCTACACTAAAAACCTCATCTAAAAGTAATAATTCCGGTTGAATACATGCCGCAACAGAAAAAGTCAACCGAGAACGCATCCCACTAGAATAACTATACATAGGAAAATCAATAAATTCTCCTAATTCAGCAAATTCAATAATCTCCTCACTCAGCCCACTATTTAACATCTCTTTAGATACCCCTAACAACAATGCATTAAGATATACGTTATCTCTGCCTGTTAATTCATTAATAAAACCAGCACCCAAAGTAAGAAGATTAATATCATCTGTATAAACACTAAGACTACCTTGATCTGGTAAAAATGTTTTTGATAAGATCCTTAATAAGGTAGATTTTCCAGATCCATTAGTCCCAACAATTCCTAGATTTTTACTTCTCTCTAAAATAAAAGAGACTCCTTTTAAAGCGTGTACGGTTAGTGTGTTTTTATCTAATTCTGTTCGAGTAAACAATCGTTTCAAACTAAAACTTTGTGTAATTGTATATGTGAGATGAAGATCTCTAGCTTCAATAATATTGGGCATATTATTACCTACTCACTTTATTATAGACTTGATCGTTTTTATAGAGTATATAAAGACTGTATATTAAAGAGATTATAGTAGTTATTATTAAATAGATTAGTCGTTTCATTGGAGGCGCTGTTCCGTAGGTAAAAATATTACGAAAACCAGTTGTAATAATCCCTATTGGGTTAAGTTTCATGAAAAAGATATATTCTTCGGGGATCATATTAATATCATAAAATATCGGTGTTGAAAACATCCCTATCATAATAATATGGGGAAGAATATTACCAAAATCATTCATAAACACATTAACATGAGCACAAAAAATACTAATAGTTATAGTTAGTAAAAACAATGATACTAATAGTATCGGTACATATAGTAAATTTAAAGTAAGAGGGGTTTGAAAAAAAAGCATTAAGATAAATAAAAAGGTTAAAGAAAATATAAAGGGTGTTAGATTTGAAATACATATCGCTAAAGGAAAGATAAATTTTGGAATATAATTATCTTTACAGATATGAATATTATCGGTAATACTACTGGCAGCCTGTTGTATAGCCATAGAAAAATATCTCCATACCAGCATCGCAGAAAAGAAAAAAATAGGATAATTTGCATCCCTTTGTCTAAAAACAATCCTCACCATAATGATATAAATTGCCATATTGAGAAGAGGATCTAAAAACCACCATAGATATCCTAAGCTAGTATTTGATACTCTTGATTTCTCCAGTGCTTTAACATAATGGTAAATATAAATTTTATAACGTTTAAAATCTTTAAGAAAACGGTTCATTGTAGAAATCATTACTCATCCTTATTGTTTATAATAACGGTATAAATTATATCTTATATTTACTAATAAATCAATAATTTTGACAAATTAATTGATATAAAAGATTTTGTTTGTAATTTGTAGAATCAAAAAAAGATCTTGTATTGCAGATCATTTTTTCAGCATTATATTTAAAGGTATCATAGGTGATCAAAAATGTCCAATCAGAAGCTTGACTTAAAAGAAAAAAATATAAATCTTCAGGATTTACTGAAGATGCAACTAATTGTTGCTCTATATAGGATGAGGTTCTAATCAGATGTTCCCACGATTTTTGAGTTTGTTGATTAATCCAAGATTCCGAATTATAATTTTTCCCCCAAGAAGATAAAGATGGTGTTATTAAAGGAGCATTAATAGAATAATCGATAGGTAAAATATTGATATTAGATGCTTTAGATAATAATATATCTAAAAAAAGGACTCCATCTTTCCACCAATGCCCAAACAATTCAGCATCAAAACAGATAATGATATGATCTTTGTCATGAAATTGCTGATTAAGATAGTGTATATAATCGGTAGTGTCATGATGGATTTGTTCCAAAGCTAGATGGCGATTATAAACTTTTTTTTGGTGTGATATCCTATCACTAACAGCGTACAAAGAAATCCCTGACACAGGGATACGATATTGATCCAGTAAATGTCGTACAACAGAATATTCCCCTTTAAGATCCTTATGAAATTCTCGATACGGCGAATTTCCCGGATATCCGGTCTCAGGATGCCAAATTTTTGAAGTACATTCATAATCACGACAAAAATAATAAATATGATTATTTATATAATATTGGATATTATTGTTTGGTTTTACAGATGAAGGATCGGCAAATGTATATTTGATGTGGTATTGATCCAAATAGATTCCTAGTTTTGGATCAATACCACATTCAGGAATCCAAAACCCTTTGATATGGGAGAAAAAGGATTCCGATATCTTTTTTCCTAACATAATTTGTGATTGTATAATATTAGGAAATTGTATAAAAGCCGGTAGATAAGCGTGTGTTGCCGAACTACTAATAATATCCAATCTACCTAAATCAGCATAATAACGAAAAGCTTTAATAATGTCACAATCCCATTCTTCATAGATTTTTTTTAACTGTAAAAACTCCTGTAAATCCAATGCCAATACTTCATTTTTTTCAAAATCCCCTAAATCAAGAGATAAGATCTGTTGGATTAGTTCTAAATATTTTTGAAAACGAGGAGAAAATTGAGAATCCGATAGCTGTACTAATAAGATCGGTGATAAGTTTAAAATTATTGTGATTGGTGAATTCCGATGGGAATGTAGTACCTTTAGTAATGGTAAATAAGAATGAAGGACAGCTTCATGAAGCCAATATTCCATATCTGTATAAAGTACATAAGGCATATGGGCATGTAGTACGATATGTAGTTTTTTTTGCATAAAAACACTCTATAATTTATTTATTAATATATGATCGTAAAATGCTTGTAAAAAGAACATTTTTTTGTTATAATAATTATAAAATCGGTAATTTTATAATCGGAATACAGATATAATACTTTATCGTTTAATTAAGATATTTAACGAATATATTGTCAAACTTTCTTCAAGGGATGTAATAATGTTGAATAATATTTATCATTCGGATAATAGCCGAACACTAACAGAAGAAGATTTTTTTAATTTAGATTTATCAGAAGTCTATATTGTCGATGTTA
The DNA here is from genome assembly GCA_051658845.1 of Brevinema sp. Lineage (GTDB taxonomy): Bacteria > Spirochaetota > Brevinematia > Brevinematales > Brevinemataceae > Brevinema_A. The sequence continues at coordinate 7,733 of JBOFNI010000265.1, forward strand.
GAAACTCATTTGAATTAAGTAGTGGTCATCTTGAGTGTGCTCATAACATTCCTTTTTCAGAACTTTTATCTCTTCCAAAAAAGCTGCCAAAAGATAAAATTATTCTTACTTATTGTAATTATGGAAATCGTGCAGGAAAAGCTGCACTAGCATTAGCTGAAGCTGGATATAATGCCTATTCTTTAGGAGGCTACGCATTATTTTCAGGAGAATTAAAAAACAGGTGTCGTTAATAGATAATTATATCAATGGAGTAATGATGAAAATAGCATTGGGAACAGATCATGCAGCTTATTTATTAAAAGAAGCTATTAAGCAATGGTTATTGGATCAGCAATATGAAGTTTTAGATTTTGGTACTCACTCAGTAGATAGTGTTGATTATATAGATTTTGTATATCCTGCAGCAAAAAGTGTTGTTCAACATAAATCGGATTTGGCGATTGTAGCCTGTGGTACGGGATTAGGTGCTTCTTATGTGGCGAATAAAATACACGGTATTAGAGCTGCTCTTTGTCAGGATGAATTTTCTGCTCGTTTATCAAGACAGCACAATAATGCTAATGTTTTGGTGCTTGGTGGACGGATTTTAGCATCTCAACGTGCCATTAGTATTGTTCAAGAATGGTTAAATACTCCCTTTGAAGGAGATCGCCACCAACAACGGATTGATAAAATCCACCAAATCGAACGATTGGAATGCTCCGAAAATTAAGTTAAGAAAGGATTCTTTATGTCCGCTAAGCAAGCAACGCTCAATATTTATCTAGAACAGTGTATCCCCAATGCCTCCCCTCAAGATATTTGGTATCATGTTATCCACTCAAAAGAATTTCAATCATTTTTTGTTGAAGAAACTTTTGATTTTCAACAAAAAAACAATGGTGCTTTATTATGGCGAAAATTTATGTTTTTTAATGTTTTAGGGCATTATGAAGTCGAATCTTATCAAGAAAACAAGCACTTGTTACTAAAAATACTTTCCAATAATTTTAGTTCTTTACTACTGATTACTATTGAAGAAACCAGAGATGGTATTTTATTACGAATTGATCATCGTAGTTTTTATGGAGAACATAAAAATCATTTTCGTCAATTATTTACAAAACGTTGGGAGAAAATGTTAAAAAACTTAGATTTTAAAAAATAGAATAGATTAGCTCTTCATTTTGATAAAAATTCTAATACATTCTCCAAAAAAACCGATATATTAGAGAAAAGGTTTATTAAGGGTGGATTATGAAGATATCTCTATTATTTATAATATTATTTGTACCTCTTATTTCTAATGCTCAACGGGTACAATTATCAGGAATTCCTGGTCAAGACAGTAATATGGATATTACTAAGATGCTTGATCAAATTATGATGCCCTATCATGATGAAGTGACCAACCTCAACAATAAACGCCTAGATCAAGAAATAGAATTTGAATTATGGCAGGAACTTCGTAGTAATATTCAAAATTTTGAACAAGTAAATCGTTATATTCTTGGCTATGAATCTTCATTTAGATCGGTAACTAATTCTATATCTGATCCTTCTGCACTATCTATCCAAACCACCCGTCAGGCTAAGCAAGGAAACTACCGTATCTCCATTAATACTCTTGCCGATGCTCATTCTTTTTCCACTACTCCCATCTCTACAGATAAGATTTTAAATAGTGGAGATTTTTCTGTGATTATCTGCACCAATACCAATATCGTTTCTTTTCAAGAAGGTACTGTGAATGATCTCTATACTACTCTTAATAATACATTGTCAAATATCATCGATGTAAAATTACTGAATGCTTCAGCAACAGAAAAAATTATTACCTTAGTATCAAAAAAAGAAGGAATTTCAAATCGTATTAAATTTGATGGTGATATTACTCCATTATTGGATGCAAATTTCTTAACAAGAGGAGAAGAGCAAAAAACAAACCTATCATGGTCTGACAATCCTTCTATAATACTTTCTAATACAAGTAGAATAATGAATGTATCCTACCCTATTTCTATGCCAACAACTCTTTCTTTCTCAGCCTCTTTAGAAGATCTTCCTATTGTAGAAGAACCAGCTCCTAGAATTGCTTTATCAGAACTTAATACAGGGGAATTAGGATCGGTTAGTAATTTTAATATTATACTTCCTGGGGCTGAACCCATTTTAGATGATCTCCCTACTCTTGTTCCTATTGAAGCACCGGTCAACCCTATACAACAATTAGTCCTATCCTTTGATGATAACAGTCAAGAAATTATTAATCTAGATTCTCAAAAATATACTGTTCCTTTAGATCAGTATATCGATAAAAAGTTAATTCACATTAAGGCTATTGCTGAACAAAAAACACTAATTTTATCGGATTTAGAACTGATAGCCTCTCCTAATGGCTCTTTAGTATTGTATAACGAAACAGTAAAAGGGCAAGACGCTTCGTTTTTATTGGATGGGGTTGAGTTTACAAGACCTTCTAATACCGTTTCCGATCTTATTTCCGGTGTAACATTAAATTTACAGCAAGATCAAAAAACTAATGTGCTGATCCAGATAAAAATGGATATTGAACTTATTAAAGATACTATTATTCAATGGGTTATTAATTATAATACGATAATGGAGGAACTCCATACCTTTACAACAATTCCTATTCATCAAATTGGTCGTTTGAAACCTCTCCATCAAAGAAAACAAGATGGAGAAAATATCAAAGAAGGGACATTTTATGGGAATATGACCTTAATTAATTTTAAAAACCGTATGAAACAAATGACCAGTTCTCCTTATGGACTGCCTACCAGCGTAATTACCTTATTGGATCAAGTAGGAATTTATGTACGTCGGAGAACAGCTCCTAATAATGATCCTGATGCCATTCGTAAAGGCACCTTGACTCTCGATGTTGCTGAACTGGAAAAAGCTTTGAATGAACACTTTAGTGAAGTTCACAATCTTTTTGCTATGGATACTGATGGGAACGCTGTAGGAGATAAAGGGGTTGTTGTCGCTTCTATAGATACTATGCAGATCATGACCGGTAATAACGGTTATCTTACAAGGATCGACCAAAATAATTCCCGTAAAATGAATGATCTTAACACGCAAATTACCAAAAAAGAGAATGAAATTGAACGGATTAATCAAAAAGAACGGCAGGCTCTATTACAAATGAATCAAGCTATTATACAGAGTAAATCATTATCCGAATCATTACAACAGCGATTTAACTACTAGACAAACAAAAATTATATGAGGTGTATTATATGAAATATCGAAGATTAGGTAAGACAGGACTAAAGATAAGTGAAATTAGTCTTGGAGGTTGGTTAACTTACGGTAATACAACAGAAAAACAAACTACGGAAGCGATTATTGATACTGCTTATAATTTAGGAATTAATATGTTTGATTGTGCCAATGTTTATGCATTGGGAGAATCCGAAAAAGTTATGGGAGAATTACTTAATAAATACCCACGAGATTCTTATATTCTTACCACAAAAGCGTTTTGGCCTATGGGGGATGGACCAAATGATAAGGGTTTATCCCGAAAGCATATCTATTCTCAGGTTCATGCATCTCTACAACGGTTAAACACTGATTATATTGATATTTTTTACTGTCATCGCTTCGATCTTGAGGCTGATCTATACGAAACAGTAAGAACCATTGATGATTTTGTAAGGCAAGGGAAAATTCTATACGTTGGTGTGAGTGAGTGGACGGCTTGCCAAATTTTAGAAGGTATTAACATGCAAGATCGATATCTCTTAGACCACTTTGTTGTCAATCAGCCTGTTTATAATCTACTTCAACGCTATATTGAATCAGAAGTTGTTCCGACTTGTATTCAAAATGGAATGGGGATTATTCCATTTTCTCCTTTAGCACAAGGTTTTCTCAGTGGTAAATATCGTAAAGGTAAAGAAATCCCTAAAGATTCCCGAGCTGCAAATGACGAAATCAGTTTATTTATACAACGGTATCTTACACCTGAAAATTTTGATGCTATTGAAGCCTTTATTACATTTGCAGAGCAAAAAGAATGTACTCCTTCTCAGCTTGCTTTGGCATGGGTTTTACATAAACCTGGAATTGTTTCCGCATTAACAGGAGCATCCAAACCATCTCAAGTAGAAGAGAATATTAATGCAATTAATATTTCATTAAGCTTGGAAGAGTTGGAACAGTTAGAAAATATTTTTCATAAAAAGGTTGACAAATAGATATTAATTGTATATAATAATACTATAATAAATTAAGGACTCGTTAACGAGTCCTTAATTTATTATAGTATTTAAGGAATAGTATTGATGAATAAAGAATCCGTTTACCAGCTGATTGAAAATAGTGTCCAATCATTAAATTTTATTCTTATTGAATGCACTATTAATTATGGAAAAAATAAAGATAGCCTTAAAGTAATTATCTATCATCAAAATAAAAGTATTACCTCAGATGATTGTTCTCTAGTAGCAGATATTATATCCAGACAATTAGATATAGAAGATCCTTTTCCTCGTCCTTATGATCTGATTGTTGAGTCTCCCGGTTTAGAAAGAGAAATTAAATCTATTGAAGAGTATCACTATTTTCTTAATCGGGATTTCAAGATTTTTTTGCAACCAGATGCTGATCTTCTTGCTAAAGATAGTTTTATTACGGTAACCTTAAAAGCAGTGAATGATGATAGTACTCTTTTACTTATCTTCAATAAACAGCAAATTATTATTCCGCTAACGCAGATAAAAAAAGCGAAATTACATTGTGATTATGATAAATTGTTGAAAAAAAGTAAATAATATACTAAAATAAATAGTATTTGGAGGAATAACATGGCTTTTCCTGATTTGATTGTCGCTTTTGCCAAAGATCAAGGGATCTCAGAGGAGTTAGCAGAGA
>JBOFNI010000266.1:0-2073 GCA_051658845.1 Brevinema sp.
TTTCATGAAAGTGAGAGCATCAGTAAAACCGATGTGTGAAAAATGTCGTACCATTTTAAGACATGGGATTCTTAGAGTTATTTGTGAGAATCCAAAACACAAACAAAGACAAAAAGGTCAAAAAAGAAGCTAAGGGAGGAATCCATGGCACGTATTGCCGGAAGAGAAGTACCGAATAATAAAGCAGCTTGGATTGGACTTACCTATGTTTATGGGATTGGAAGACATTCTGCATTAAAAATTCTGGATATTGTAAAGATTGAGAAATCTAAAAAAATTGGTGAGTTATCGGAAGAAGAATTAAATCTTATTCGTGAAGAGATTGATAAAAACTTTAAAGTAGAAGGAGATCTCCGAACAGAACGTTCGATGAATATCAAAAGACTGATAGATATTGGTTCTTATAGAGGATTACGCCATAAAAAAAGACTTCCTGTTCGTGGTCAGCGTACCCGAACAAATGCACGTTCTTGGAAAGGAGCACGTGCAAATGCGATTAAAAAGAAGTAAGAAGGTGATGTAATGGCAAGTAAGGCAAAAAGTTCTAATAAAAGAAAAAAAGAGAAAAAAAATATTCTTGAAGGGATAGTTCATATTCAAGCAACGTTTAATAATACCTTAGTGACTGTTACCGATATGAATGGAAATACAATTTCTTGGGCTAGTTCTGGTGTTGGTGGATTTAAGGGTACTAAAAAAGGTACTCCCTTTGCTGCTCAACTAGCTTGTGAAAAAGCGATGGAAGGAGCGGTATTTCATGGTCTTCAGAATGCACATGTTCGTGTAAAAGGACCAGGACCCGGTCGTGAATCTGCAATCAGAGCTGTCGATTTAGCGGGAGTTCATGTAAAAAGTCTTCGGGATGTAACTCCTATTCCTCATAATGGATGCCGTCCTCGTAAAAAGCGACGTGTTTAATTATACATCATTATTATTAGGAAGGTAGATTATGGCGCATAGAGAATTATTAAAAGATTTAATTCTCCCTTATGAACTAAAGTATCAACATAGTACATATAACAATACTTATGGAAAATTTTATATTTACCCTTTTGATAAAGGAGTAGGTGTTACTATTGCAAACTCTTTAAGGAGAACTTTGCTAAGTGCAATACCAGGATATGCTTTTACTTCCGTAAAAATTGAAGGGGTGAATCATGAATTTGATTCTATTCCCGGAGTAAAGGAAGATATTACCGATATTATTTTGGCTCTTAAAAAAGCTTCCGTTTTTTTAACCGATCAAAGTAATAAAAAACACATTCGTGTTGAAAAAAAAGGTGCAGGACATTTAACTGCCGGTGATTTCCAAGTTGATCCTATGGTAGAAATTGCTAATCCGGATCTTGTAATCGCTACTTTAGAAGAGTCAAGCCATATTGTCATGGAATTGGATATTGAATTTGGTCGTGGTTATCGTTCTGCGGAAGATGCCTTAGCTCAAATTGATGAGATTTCTGTTATTCCTATTGATGCTATTTTTTCTCCTGTTGATCGTGTAAATTTTTTAATAGAGGAATTCCGTGTTGGGGAAAAAACAGACTGTGAAAAAATAGTTTTAGAAGTATGGACAGGTGGGACGATTAATCCTGTTGATGCGGTGGCTGATGCTTCTTTTATTCTAAAAAGCTACTTTTCCATGTTTATGAATTTTGAAGCTGTTGAAGAAGTTGTCATGCCGGGAATTGCTGAAAGCACCACTCCTGAAGAAGAAGTACTTGCAAAAACTGTAGAAAGTTTGGATCTGTCTGTTCGATCTTTAAATTGTCTACAAAGTGAAAATATTGCCACAATAGGGCAATTACTTAGTTATTCAAAAGAAGATCTGATGAAAATTAAAAACTTTGGTAGAAAATCACTGACAGAAATTGATGAAAAACTTTCAATGTATGATCTTAAGATCAGCGAGGATTAGTTATTTTTTATCAATTAACAAAAATTTAAGGAGCTTAATAATGCGTCATGGTAAAAAAGTTGCAAAACTCAGCCGTACAAGAAGTGCTCGTAATGCACTTTTTCGCAATCTTGCTCAATCCTTATTTAAGTATGAAAGTATCAAAACAACACTTACTA
>JBOFNI010000267.1:0-11620 GCA_051658845.1 Brevinema sp.
ACTATTCTTAGTAATTTATGAATAGAGGTATTACAATGGTAAAAGATAAAGTAGTTTCCGAAGAGGAAATTCAAGAGCTTATTAATAAGATTCTGCAGGGAGATACCCAGCATTTTGATATTATCTATGATCTTTATTACAAGATGATTGTTTCGATTGTTAGAAGGATTGTGAGACCAAATCCTTCTGAATTGGATGCGGTTGTTAATGAAGCGTTTCTTATTGTTTTTCGTTCTTTAAAAGGCTTTAAAGGAAACTCAAAGTTTTCTACATATGTTTACCGTATTGTTCTCAATTTTGCATTTAAAGTATCGAAAAAAAAATCGAAAGAAAAAAGATATTTTGTAACTTTAGGAAGTGATGACGATGAGAATGCTATTGAGAATATTGCTTCCGAAGAGAATCCACATGAACATATTATCAATAAAAATATTGTTGAGAATGCCATTGGAACATTAAATAAAGATCTTCAAGAGGCTGTTGATTTGTATTATTATGAACGCTATTCTATCAAAGAAATAGCTGATATTGTAGGTACAACAGAAACGGCAATTAAAAACCGTCTTTATCAAGCACGATCTAAAATCAAAACAGAACTGATTAAGGGGTAATTTATGAAAAATACTGATGATTTGGAGTATGGGATGTCGTTAGATTCGGAATTAAAATCTTACTATGAAGATCATTTTGCTCCTTCAACAATCAAATCAGAGAGTAAAACAAGACTTCTTCATCAAATTGAGCAGATTGATAAGAGGGAACGGTATTGGAAAAAAGTGGTAGGTTATGTTTCTGCAGCCGCATTGATAGGTGTTGCAAGTTATGTATCGGCTAATTATCTTATTGAATCAAAAATAGAACGAAATATTCCGTTTGTAGATTAGGGAGTAAAAAAAGCATCTCATATATTGAGATGCTTTTTAATTGATTGATGATTTATTGTTGATCATTATTTTTATCGGACATTAAATCAGATAACTTCTGGTCTTCTTCAGGTCTTGGAGGTATGTGTTCTTCCTCTTCTTGTTGGGGATCTTCGACGACTACTGTATTAGATAGACTATCATGGATTCGTTGTTTTAAAACCGGATTGATAATGATAAGCAGTGGTAATCCCCAAGTAATTTCTACTAATTTTAAAGTGGTGACACGAGTAATGACGGATAAAATCGGTATTTTATCGTAAAATGGAGAAATAACACGGATTTTTAATAATCTTCCTCCAATGGTTTGTCCTGTATTCCACCAAAATAGGGCAAAATAGCAGATCGAAATAATTTGATTTAAAATAAAGATAGATTGGGAATATCTATTACGAATAATATAGAGCCAATATGCTGTGTTTTGTTCGTTAGGGTTCATATTATCAATTTGTGCTAACATATTAGCAGGGAAACTTGGTTCTTGTTTTAGTAATTCTAAGGCTCCGTATTGGGAGATATTATCTAATAATTTTACAAAATCCTGTCCATAGATTCCTGAAATAAATAGTACCAAAACAATAAATAGAAAAACACTGTCAACCATATAAGCTAATATTCTTTTCCACCATGGGGCAGGCTTTAAAACTTTAAGTTTTTTTTGTTTTTTAGACACCGTATCCTCTTTATCATAAAAATATTATTTAATTTATAATCTCTTATCAAGTATAATGAATTTTCTGTAAAAAATCAATGTTATTTTTAATAAGTCCTACTAATGAGTTGCTATATTTTGTTTTATCTTGTATAATATTTTATTATTGTCAAATTTTTTATAGGCGTTTATTATGATAGAAGTGTTTAGTGTTCTAGCTGCATTATTTTGTATCGGCTTGTTGGTTTATTTTCGATATACAGATACACGAAACGTTACTGTCCAAACTCTCAAGGATCATCTTAAACAATCAGAAAAACATATCGAAATGATGATTAACAAAAAAGAAAAAGAATTTGAAGATAAAATGATTGCTTCAGAAATTGTTATTGAAAGAATGCATCGGCTTGCCGTATCACTTCAAGATAAGTTGGATTCGTTTGATGGGGATATTGTTAAAGGGGAAGAGGTTTTTGACGACTTAAAAAAAGAGGTTCAGAGTGTCCAGGAAGAATTATTTGAATACCGTCAGATTCGGTCTGAATTTAAAGATATTGAAGAACGGATTGAAGGAATTCTAAATATCAAAAAACAAGCGGAAGACGGTACATTTGAACTAAAGCAACTTCAAGAAAAAATGCGTTTTTTTACAGAAGAATATACACAAATTACAGAACATATCAAAATAAGCTCTCGTCAAGAACTAGATGATTTTTTTCATACGATGCAACAGGATCTCTCGGGATATCTTTCTAGAGCTCGTCAGCAGTTGGTAGATAAAGATGTAGAAATGACGGCTCAGATCCAAGAATTGGGGACTGCCTCTGGATCGATGGCGGAGCAGATCAAAGAGTTCAAAGACTATGCTCAGCATAGTATCGCACAATTAAAACAAGAGTACGAACAAGATATTCATATTGCAAAAACAACGTCGGAAGATAATATTACCGATATTTATGATATGTGGGCAAAAATAAAAGAGCAAACACAAGAAGATACGGATTATTTGATTAATACGTATAATAACCAAAAAGAGTTTTTTGAGACATCAGAATACAATCTTCGTAATGATATTGAACGTTTTAATAGCGGTTTGGTTACTTTATCGGAAGAAATACAGACTAATTTGGATTTAAATATTCAAGCAAAATCTCATGAATTGGATAATAAAATTACCGATATGTATACGGAGATCGAAAAAAAAGGAAACGAAGTTCGCAATCAATTAGGTGAAGAATTAGATACCCAAACATCATCAATTCGTGAAGAATTGGAACGCTTACATTCTGCATTTGTAGAGCAGGAGCAGGGAATTGAAGATAGGATTCGAGTGTTGGGTAGTCGTGTTAGTGAAGGGCTTTCGTTGGCAGAAAATAGTTTTCAAGAAAATCTTACAGAGCTTCAACAGAAAGTAGATCAGACAAAAACTTATTCGGAAGATATTCTCCAAGCAGTGCAGGAAAAAATTGATGCAAAAATTGCAGATATAGAAGAAGAATTCAAAGATAAAGCGTACCAAAATATGATTCGTTTGGAAGAAAGTTTCAAAGACATCAATCAAGAGCGTGTACAACAGAGTATTGTTGGTATTACAGCTTCTTTGGAGCAAGAATTTAAACATCGTTATCAGGAAAGTATCAATGATATTTTCCGTAAATCCGAGGAATTAGAAGATCTGGTAAAAGACCGTTATTCTTATGTTGAGGAATTAGAACAGCGTCTGGCTACTATTAACGAACTTTTTAACAATGAAAAAGAAAAAATCATTCTTATGTGTGGAGAATTGGAAAAAGATCGAGAACAGAATACGGATTTAATATTTCAGCAAGTTAAAGAATATATGTTAGGACTTCAAAATGAATTGACTACATCGGTACAGCAGTTTTTAGAACAGGGAAGACAAAACTTGTTAAATGAACAAGAGACTTGGAAAGAGCGTTATGATGAAGTTGTCCATGATGGACGTAATGAATTCAACAAAATCAAGCAGGATATTGATATGATTCATCGTTTTATTTCAGATGTGGAAGATACTTCATTAACCAATCTTAAACGATCTGCAGAACGCCTTACTCATGATACCGAATATAGGATTGAGGATCTGAAAAAACACCTATCGGATCTATTACGGAATAGTAAAGAAGATTTTTTAGCTCAGACTGATCAAGCAAAAAGTGAGATTAAAGACCTTCGTCAAGAACTGTGGAATCAGGAAAAAGAGCTACAGCAAATTGCAGAAAAGGATTTGGAACGTTTGAGGGTCAAAGCAAAAGAAATTGAAAAGCAGTTTCAAGGCTTTATGAAAAAATCGGAACGATTGGATCAAGTAGAAGATTTAATGCGAAAACTTTACCAACAGTATACGGAGATCAATGATCTTAAAAAAGAATTAGATCAAGTAAATACCCAACTAAGAAGCTCACAGAATCAAGGTCAAGAAACGATCCAACAGTTGCATAATATTCGTCAAGAGTTAAACCAAAAAGTTGAAGATTTAAATGTTCATTCTACAGCGGCTGATCGAATGCAGGAGAGCTTGATTTCTTCGATGAAAGAAGCCGATCAACTGATGACGGTTTTTTCTTCGTTATCGGAAGAAAGGGAGAAAGCCCAACAATTAGAAGAACTCTTACAGAAAAATTTAATGATCTTTAATGATCTACAAGAATCCTTAGATCAACTAGAACATAAGCGGGTATTGGTTCAAGAAATGCAGGAAGCGATAGACTCTTCTAAAACCGATATGCTAACACTTTCCTCTTCTTCTGACGAGATGGTTAGTCGGATTAATGAGATTAATACCTATGCTCATGATATTCAAGAAAAACTTCAACAACTTCAGCATGAGATGAGAGATTTAGCGGGAGATCAAACAAAAGTTAAGACGGCGGTATCTAAACTGAATGATTTGGAACATATGGTTATTCATATTGATGAAGAGATGAAACGTCTTGACAAAATGAGGGAATGGATTGCTAAATCCATGAATAATGTCGAGAAAATGGGTGTTCAAATGGGTAAAGGATCTTACATTTCCTTGGATAATGTGGGCTTGGAAGATTCTAATGTGAAAAATATTCTCCGTCTTTATGAAAAAGATTGGAGTATTGACGATATTGCAAAAAACTTAAAACTTACTTCAGCCTATGTTGAGTTAATTATAGAACGATATAGAACTTAGGAGCATAAAAGATGCTGGATATAAATAGATTATTAAATAATACGGAAACGATTAAAACATTGTTAAAGTTCCGTACGGAAGTAAATCAAATTGATAAAGCGATGGTTATTGACTCGGAACGTCGGCAAGCTCAATCAAAAGCAGATGAGCTTCGAAACCGTCGTAATGATATTTCCAAAGAAATCGGTATAAAAAAACAATCTGGAGATCATCAAGGTGCGGAACAATTACTTCAAGAAGCCGATCACCTTAAAGGGGAAGTGGCTGCACTGGAAGATTCACAAAAAATCTACGAAACCCGTTTAAAAGAGGTTTTGGATAAACTTCCTAATATTCCTATGGACGATGTTCCTGTAGGGGCGGATGAACATTCCAATAAGGAAATTAAAAAATATGGTGAACCTACAAAATTTTCTTTTCCTCCATTGTCGCATATTGATTTATTAACTAATCTTAATATGTGGGAGCCGGAACGTGCAACCAAAATATCAGGACGAGGTTTTCCCATGTTACGGAATATGGGAGCACGATTAGAAACGGCATTAATTAATTTTATGTTGGATCATAATATTGCTGCAGGAGCAGAGCAGATTTGGCTTCCTTTTGTTATTGCAGATCACTCGCTCTACGGAACAGGTCAGATTCCCAAATTTGAAGATGATCAATTTAAAATAGCCGACTCCAATCTTTATCTCAACCCTACCGCCGAAGTTGCACTGACTAATCTGTATCGGGAAGAGATTGTTGATCCATCTATTCTTCCAAGTCGATTTACTGCTTATTCGCCTTCTTTTAGAAAAGAAGCCGGTACTTATGGAAAAGACACCAAAGGTTTAATTCGTGTTCACCAGTTTGATAAAGTAGAATTGGTAACAATCTGTAAACCAGAAGAATCGGCAAATGAGCATGAAAGGATGTTGGAAACAGCGGAAAAAATTCTACAAAAATTAGAGCTTCCTTATCGTGTTGTTACTCTATCACAAGGGGATATGGGATTTTCTTCAGCGAAAACTTACGATATCGAAGTTTGGCTTCCTTCTTTTGATAACTATCGAGAAATATCCTCCGTATCTAATTGTCTAGATTTCCAAGCACGGCGCGCTCAGATTAGATATCGTCCGGAAAATGCTAAAAAAACGGAATTTGTTCACACCTTAAATGGTTCTTCTCTGGCTGTTGGTCGTACATTAGTTGCTATTGTCGAAAACTACCAACAGGAAGACGGATCTATTTTAGTCCCAAAAGCCTTAAAAGAATATCTAAAGATGGATCGTATTGCAAAACAATAGATACAATAAATTGACAAAACGATTCATTATCGAGTACAATAAAACAAGGTAAGCCATAGAGGTTGTTATGAGAAATATATTATTGATAGTTTTTGTTATGGGAAGTTTATTTGCCCAAGAAAGCTCGGTGTTTGAGACACTCACAAACTCTACGGGTATTCCTAATCCTCCAAGAATAATGGAACTCCCTGATTTAGAGGTTGTTTCTTCGATTATTACTCCCTCAAACACTTTAGAGGATATTAGAAATCGATTTGAACCTTATGAAGGGACAAATGTTCAGCAGATTCCATTAGTAGTACGGGGAGTTTGGTGGCGTTTTTATACTCAGACCACCAGTCTTTTTAATATTCCTGCGGTGAGTGAAGAAATTCTTTCTTTAGATACTCAAGAAGCACTATGGCTTCAAGATGTTAAAACTATTCAAACTGTTCAGTCTAGTTCACAGCGTCGGTTACAAGTTGCTTATTTTGATTTGTTCAATCATATGTTTTTTGTTTTTTATTACCGAGATCAAGATCCTAGTTCTCAAAAAATTCGAGATAAGCAGGGATTTTTTGTCCGTGTATTATCCGATGGTTCTTATATGCAGATGTCTACCAGTCCTAATTTTGAACCGGAAAATAGTATGTATTGGAGAAAATTCCCTCAATATGAAAAAGAAACAATGTTATTACCGTAAGGGAAAATTGGTTTGGAAAGAGATAGAGGTGTTTCTATGAATCGTTTATTACCATTAATAATGGTGGTCTTCTTAAAAAATATGTCTTATGCAGAGCAACAGATTACCTATTCATCTTTGGAAGGAGTTTGGTCTTATTTTCATATTACCAGTGATTTTTTTACAACAGACAAATTAGTAGGTACGGAACAGCGATTATTTTTTCAAGATAAAGAAACCGTTGTTTTAAATGTCATCGCAAAAGAAAAAGATTATCTGCAAAATACTAGCTATCGATTACGTTATAGTTTATCATTACGAGATAATGTTCCTTATCTGAGCTTATTTTCTTCAGAGAGTAGGCAGGTTTTAGGTGCTTATCTAAGAATGCCTTATAAAAATTCTTTAGAAATGGCAGCGGATCCAGGATTTACAATGCAAAAGCAACTGTATCAGCGTAAAGATTTTGAAATATTTAACCCTATCAATCAATAGATGAACCTTTCCCGTATTTATCTTCATTATCCTTTTTGCACAAAACTTTGCCATTATTGTAATTTTGTTGCTGGTGTTGCTCCATTAGATCATTTTATGCAACAATACCATGATTCATTACTAAAAGAGATTTTATTTTATCAACTAGAATGTGGTTTGTTAAAATCGTTTTATCTTGGGGGAGGGACACCGTCCTTGATACCTATCGATTTTTTGGAAAAGATTTTTTCGTTCTTTTCTTTTAATGGGGGTACGGAAATAACTTTAGAAATTAATCCGGAAACAATTACCAAAGAAAAAGCCAAATACTGGTTTGAATTAGGGATTAATCGAGTCTCTTTAGGCTGGCAATCGATGGAAGATTCGGTACTACAATTTTTAGGAAGGACAAGCACGGCAAGGGATAATATCCTTGCTTTTGAGATTCTAAGGACAGCCGGATTTAATAATATTTCTGTTGATCGTATTTTATCGGTACGTGGTGATAATGATTTATCGTTTTTTCGTGCTGTGGAGCAGTATAAACCTGATCACGTTTCTACTTATCAACTTTCTATCGAAGATCGAACGGTTTTATCATTGTGGACAAAACAGCAAAAATATCTACCGATCACAGATCTTACAGCCGTTTCAAAAGAAGAAAAAACATATGAATTTTTAAAATCACTAGGATTTGATCGTTATGAAACTTCCAATTATGCTCAAGTAGGTAAAGAAGGAAAACATAATCTTGGATATTGGGATTACGATTATTGGTTAGGATTGGGGGCAGGTGCTTCTGGATTTCTTCCTTGTGGGGAATATGGACTTCATTATCGGAATAAATCTTTATTTCAATCTTACTGTGATGATTCTTGTGGTTATGAAGAATCGGAATACCCTGATTTACGGACGGCTGTTAAAGAAATGCTTATGTTGGGACTCCGAAAACGTTCCGGTATTAATAAAAAATATTTGGAAAAACGCTTAAAGATTTCTTGGGAGAAATTGTTTAAAACGTCGCCCAATCCTGATTATTTTCTTAATGAGGAAGAGGTATTAATTTTAAAACAAGAAATGATTCCTTTAACAAATCCAGCAATTTTGGATTTGTGGGATTCCCTTTCTCCTGATCTATAGATATATTTATGATGGAAGGTGGTAATTATGAAAATGTTAGATTCAAAATATGCGTTAGCCTTAGGAATAGTTTTAGGGGCGATTCTTTCTTCGACAATTTTAGGGCAATCGGTACTGGGTTTTAAAAAGCTGGATCGGAGTGTTACCGTTAAAGGACTTTCAGAACGAGAATATGAAGCCGATGTAGTTATTTGGCCTGTTGGCTTTAGTGATACCTCTAATGATTTGACAGCACTGTATGATTCTTTGGAACGTAAAAAAAACAGTATTATTGGATTTCTTACAGAACAAGAAATTTCTGACGAAGATATTACGCTTGCCCCTCCTCAGATTACCGATCGACAAGCGTTGACTTACAATGATGGTGCTGGAGCCTTTCGTTATATTGCACGTCAGTATATTACAGTACGTTCTACAAATATTACTTTAATCCGTAAACTGATGACGGGACTTCCCGAATTGGGAAAACAGGGAATTGTCTTTTTGGAGAACAAATTTGATAATCCTATTCAATACCTGTTTACAAAATTAAACGATGTTAAACCGGAAATGATCGAAGAATCAACGAAAGAAGCACGGACTGTTGCTTTAAAGTTTGCGAAAGATTCCCAAAGTAAATTAGGAAAAATTAAAAACGCCTCACAAGGGCAGTTTACCATTAATAATAGAGATATAAATAATCCTCATTTAAAGGTTATTCGTGTCGTGTCCACGGTAGAATACTATTTATCTGATTAATAGAGATTACTTAAATTAGAAGCAATATTTTTTTATAGGAACGTTTATGCTTTCTTTTAGAGATTATAATTTTGAATTGATTCGGGATTTTACCGAAAGTCAATTATCCATCCATATCGAACTTTTTGAGGATATTCAAAGAGAGAACGATTTTGGTAATACAGGAATCGCCACCCTGATCAAAAACTACTTGGAATTACTTTATAAAGTCCGAGAAGAATATCAAAAGGGACAGGAAGAGTTTCGCTTAACAACACAGGAAGTCTTTTTGTACGATTTATGTGTAGAAATAGCACGTCTTTGTTATAAACATTCTTATCACACTTCTACGACTAATGATTGGGAAGAGGAGTTTTAATCAAGCACTAAGGGGTAATTTGTTCTTGTGATAAAAATACTACATTATACCCATTAACTAATAACAGCTCCGGTTTATATTCAAAGTGCATGGTATCATAGAAATTCCATTTTCCTCCCCATACGAATCCGTATTTTTCAAAAATTTGTACTACGGAGTGTGGGGGATTCCAACGAACAGATATCGGTTCTCTAATCCAATCTATTTTTTGATTTTGTCGCCACAGCCAATACACCGATTTTTTTGTATTTTCTTCTAGTACATCAACAGCTACTCCATAGGAATGGAGGCTTCGGGATTTAGAACCTGCAATATTTCTCCAATAAAAAGAATATACGGTATCGCCTTCTTTTAAGAATTGTCTTATCTCTCCACCGTAAATACCGTTATTGGTAAGACTGTAAATTTCTTTTTCGACTTGTTTGAGAGCAGCGTATGCAAACTGATGAATAAGGACTTGCTTACCTAAAAATCGGGTCTTCATAATCTGTTTATTGGTATCAGCAAGTTTACTCATCCCGTATAAGGCTTCATTAAAACCGTAGTAAGACGGTTTTTTTTGACTTCGATAGCTTTTAGAACCTTGTTTTTTCATCAGATTAATTTCTTCTAATGATCGGAGAGCAGGATTAGGAATTACTTTGGTATATATATAGAGAGAATTGGAACTATACTTTTCCCAATTTTGTCGTTCTTGTTCCGGAAGGAATCGCCCTCGAACATTGTAAAAATTTGTGCCTCTAACGTTAATGGCAAGTTCGGGATAGTAAGGATTTTCAGATTCGGGAACTACTTTCACAATCTGAGGGTACGATCGGATTAATGCACGAATGATATTTTCTGAAGAGAAATCTCGAAAGATTACATCTCCTTCTATATTGCTATAAATCTCCGTATTGAGATCTTCTTTACTGTCTTGGATTTCGTTAAAAATTTCTTGGTTATTGGGTGTTTGTGCCACGATGGGAGTGACCAACAATAGAAAAAAAACAAATATATTCATTAATGACTCCTTTAATTGGAATGCGATTTTTTAAAAAGATAATAATAATTAAGCATTTGTTCAAGTACTTCTTTGGGGCTAAGAACAGAGGTATCAATTATATGTGCGTCTCGAGGGATACATAAAGGATTGAGTTTTCGGTTGGAATCATCAAAATCTCTTTGATTAATTTCTTGTTCCAGTTCTGAAAGTGTTTTTTCTATTCCTTTTTCTTGTAGTTGTTTTTGTCGGCGTTTGGCTCTTATTTCCGGTGTTGCAGTTAGATAAAATTTTAATGGAGCATTAGGAAAGACATTTGTTCCCATATCTCTTCCTTCGGCGACCATATTTTTTTGATCGGCCAATTTTCTCTGAAGAGAGCATAGTTGTTTCCGAACAAAAGGATAGGGGCTGACTACGGCGGAAGTAAGGTAATCAATTTTTGGAGTCCGAATTTCCGTGCTGACATCTTGTCCATTAAGAAAAACACGTCCTTGATTAAAATTAATATCAATATTCATCACACTCTCTTGAAAGTTTGGATTATCAAGGGAGAATTTTTTTTGATCTAAGAGTAATGCGACACATCGGTACATTGCTCCTGTATCTAAAACTTCAAACTGAATATTTTTAGCAAATTTCTGAGAGAGACTGCTTTTTCCTGATCCTGCAGGACCGTCAATGGTAATCACCATAAAAAAATTCCTTTTATTAAAAAACGCTTAATTGACGTTTATCCTAGCCTTAGTTATCTTTAATTTAGATGAAAATCAATAATAAGGTTAGAGAGGGAGAGAGCTATGAAAATAATTCTTTTTTTATTATTTTGTTTATCAAGTATTAATCTTTGGTCAATAGATCCAGACACACTTAAAGGTAATTGGTATCGTACCTATGGAGTATACCGTCCTTGGACGGATAGTAATCAAGGAACTTTTTCCTATTATGAGGAAGATTTAATTTTCCATCCTAATAATGTTGTCTATGTGTATGATAAAAATTTGGAAAAATTCCGTGGTAAAAGTATCTATACCCTTTTAGAACGAGATGGGATAGACTTTATTGTTTTCCATACCCCTAATCAAGATCCAAAAGAAGATCTTATTCAACAAAAACAGGGATTTTTTATTAAGATCTCACGCTCAGAAAATAACGAAGAAACTCTCCAAATAGTTACTGTTAAAGATTACAATAAAGCAAAAAATAAAGATACTGTTAAAGG
>JBOFNI010000268.1:0-1372 GCA_051658845.1 Brevinema sp.
CTGGATATGAAGATCCTCAGATTTCTTAATTTTTTGGATAATATTTTCTAAAAAACGAGTATGTTCGGAGAAAAAGACAATATTCTCCTCTTCTTCAGAAAAAGATAAAATATCTTGAAGTCCCCCTAAATTAGGAATCGCTGGTCTAGTAGCACCTAAAGCTCCGACGTGTCTCAGGCAGTATTTTCCTCGTTGAGGATTACTAGAGGAGTTTGGGAGGAAAAAGCTGGCACTGATATTTTTAAACGATTTATTTTTGAGTTCCCGTTTAAAATTTTCGTTGATGTCGCTAAAAGAAGCGTATAGTTTATCTCCAATCAGTTTTAATTGATGAACCCATCCCATTGCAGGATCTTCAGAAGTCGGATGCCCTTTAATTAAGGGAGCGGAATTTTCCGGATAACAGTCGGCGATTTCTTGGAGAATATGATGGGTCAATTCTAAAGTTTTCCCTTTAGAATCTGTATAGCAACCTATTTTTAAAATAGGAATCATCGAATTTTTGAGCATATATACCTCTTTTCTTAAAAATTTATATCTTCGTTTTGTAGATCGTATGTTTTTTTTAGATATTCTGGTGAGAATTTGATTCCCATTTGATGGAGTTTATAATCTCTATTGATCTGTGATGTTTCCAATAGTTTATCTTTGTGCCATTTAAATTGAACATGGGAAAATTTATTAATGGTGCAGAGGTGGCGAATTAATCTATTAAGTGTTTCTGCAATTAAACTCTTATCATTCTCCATAATATCTTGACGAACAATATCAATATTATTTTCATTACCTAATTTTCCGGGAGTAGAATCGAGTGATCCGGAATGACCTAGGAATATTTTATTAATTTGTTTGGTACAGACGGTATAGAAATCGTTGAATAATTGAGAAGAACTGTTTTTATCGGATTTGAGAATTTCTATCTTATCGGTGCCTTCGATGACCATTGCACCTGAGCCTCGAAACTCTTTAATCGCATGAAGCATTGCCGCTTTTCTATCTTCGTTTGCTATATCGATTCTTCCAATAATCGAATCATCACCAAATCGGTCGATATAAGAAATCCAAAGATCCATCGTGCCTCTTATCCATGTTGCACTCCAAAACGCTTTTGCAAGTAAGCTTTCTCCATAGGGATTGTTGTAGCTAGAACGGTATTGCACCAATTCGACTTCTTTATGAATATCTCCTATACTGGTATTGAGAGGAGATCTATCTTCATGGTTACTGGGAATCAATCGATAATGAGTATCAAAGGCAAACCATTCACTAGGTAGAGAATTAATCTTAAGATATTTCCATAATCCGTCTTTTTGTTCTATAGGGTGTTGTAGAACGGTATATCCGTACCAAAGAGCGTGAAATATTTCTTTAA
>JBOFNI010000269.1:0-12538 GCA_051658845.1 Brevinema sp.
GCGGTCGAGATGTGGCGTTATGATAAGCCTGCTTGGGCTAAGATTGTGAAAGCGGGGATGAAAAAAGATTGGTCTTGGAAACGTTCTGCCAAACAATATCTCGATTTATATCAAGATATTCTAAAAAAATCATAAAAAACAGGATCGAGAGGTCCTGTTTTTATTTATAGATAAATAAGTCTAATATTATGTTTTCTAGCATATTCTATCCAATGAACAGGTGGTTTTTTATCGGTAATAATAGCAGAAATCTCATAAATAGGAAACATAGAAACAAGATCTGTTTTATCAAATTTATTATGATCACAAACAATCCATGTTTGCCGAGCACAATTTTTCATTTGTTGTTTTACCGGAACAGTTTCAAAAGATCCATTGAATATACCATGTTCTAAATCTAAAGCCGTACATCCTAAAATTGCATAATCAACAAAATAAGAACTAATTTGTTGGGTTGTTTGATTCCCTATGGTACAATTTTCGTAATTAAGCCAACTACCTCCACAAAAATTAACAGAGTGGTGGGATTGTTTACTGATAATCTGTGCTATATTTACAAAATTGGTTACCACCGTAATTCTTACAGGATGATTAACAATATGTTTAGCTACTTCTAAGGATGTAGTTGAAGAATCAAAAAAGATAGAAATTTCTTTATCTTTTGGCAACTGCTCCATTGTTAGCTGACCAATAATAGATTTTTCCGGCAGTTTGTGGTTGTGTCGAATACACATTTCCATAGGTGTAGAAGGAGAATGATTGAGTAAGACATTTCCGTGGAGTTTGATCACCAATCCTTGAGCTTCTAATTTTTGTATATCAGATCGAATAGTATTTAGAGATACTTTACAGTATTCACCAATTTCTTTGATTGTCAAATAGTTATAGTCTTGTAATAATTCTAATATTTTTTGTTGTCTATTTTCCATGTTTAAATTCCTAAATTTATTATATCTCAAAATATTAATTTAGTCAATTATTTAATAAATACTCAATTATATTGTTTATTATTAACTTATATAATTTCTTTTTTTATCTACACTTAGACTATAATATAATAATTTAATATTTTGTATTGACTTTTTATGTATATATGTTAAAATTATATAATGAGTTTTTATTAAATATATTTAGTTATTACTCAATAATTGTGGAGGTAGTATGGATAATGTAATATCAGAGGAAACAATTTTTCTTGATATTTATATAGATAGTAAGGATGAGGTACTCTATTTTTTATCGGAAAAATTATTTCAATTAAATCGTATTAGTTCTATTGATCATTTTCTCCAAGATGTTTATCAGAGAGAGAAAGCAGGAGAAACGGGAATTGAGCATGGATTGGCAATTCCTCATGGTAAATCTCTTGCGGTACAAAATACTAGTATCGCATTTATCCGTTTAAAGAATCCTATTTTTTGGGAAACACTTGATGGAGACCCTGTCGACAAAATTATTTTGTTTGCTGTTTCATACGGTGCTCAAGATAGAGATGTTCAGTATCTTTCTTTATTAGCAAGGGTTGCTGCGAATCTTACCAAACAACATACATTGGAATTATTGGGAAAAAGTATGGATAAGCAACTGATACAGTGTTTATTGACCAATTAACCAAAAATTATTAAGGAGTGTTATAATGAAAATCATCGGAGTTTGTGCCTGCACGGCAGGTATAGCCCATACTTATATGGCAAAACAAAAATTAATCGATGTTGGGGAATCTCGAGGTCATCTTGTACATATAGAAACACAAGGAGCTATGGGGGCTCAGGATGAGTTGACGAAACAACAGATTCATGAAGCAGATATCGTTATTATTGCTGCTGATGTTAAAGTTGGTAAAGAACGATTTGGTAATAAAACCCTTGTAGAAATTAGTACCTCTGTTGCAATAAAGAGTACAAATCAATTATATGAGCAATTAGAAAATCAAATATTAGGAGAAAATAAATGAAAGTTAATGAATTAAAAGGACATATCCTTACTGGAATTTCTTTTATGCTTCCACTCGTTGTCGGATCTGGATTGGCAATTGCTATTGGTCAGATTTTGGAGAGAATAGGTATAGATAAAGATTTATGTAATAATATTGTCCAAATTGGGGTATATGGAATGGGATTAATGGTGCCTGTTTTTAGTGCAGCAATTGCTTATAGTATTGCTGATAAACCGGGGATTGCACCAGGGTTAGTAATGGGTATGCTGGCTAATGATATTAAAACGGGATTTTTAGGAGCAATCTTTTTTGGGTTTTTTGTTGGGATTGTAGTTCAATATTTGAAAAATCATATCAAAGTTCCAAAAACATTTGAAAGCTTAGTTCCTATTATGATTATTCCTCTTATTTCTATGGTGTTTTGTGGATTAATCGGATTTTATATTATAGGAGTCCCACTGGTAACATTACAAGATACATTAATCAACTATTTAAAAACAATGGATCAAAGCCATAAAATTATAGCCGGAGCTATTATGGGAGGAATGGCAGGATTTGATTTCGGTGGACCAGTAAATAAAACGATGTCATTATTTGCAGATGGACTATTAATCGACAGAATTTATGAACCTGAAGCAATTAAAGTAATTGCTTCTATGGTACCGCCTATTGGAGTAGGAATGTCTGTATTTTTTGCCCGAAAAAAATGGAATACACAGGAAATTGAAGAAACAAAAGTTGCTTTTCCTATGGGTTTATGTATGATTACTGAAGGAGTAATTCCTATTGCTGCACGAGACCCTTTACGGGTTATTTTTTCTACTACCGTGGGATGCATGGTATCTGGTGCATTAAGTTTATTTTGGGGAGTAGGATCTTCTATTCCTTCCGGTGGTATTTTTATTATTCCTTTTGTCCATAAACCACTACACTTTGTAATAGCATTGTTAATTGGTAGCACCATAACGGCAATTTTGCTAACGATATTAAAAAGGAACAATCAAGAAGCTACTGACATCCAAGAAGATAAATTAGATATTAGCACTATAAAAATTACCCAAATAAAATAAATAACTCTAAAAGGAGAAAAACATGTTACTAACAATGAAAGAAGCACTATCTGTTGCTCAAAAACATAAGTTTGCTTTAGGTGCATATAATATAGGAAACCATGAAATTTTAAGAGTTGTTATTGATCAATGCTTAGAATCTAATGCCCCCTGTATTTTAGCAGTTCATCCCGATGAATTAGAGTATCTAACAGATGGTTTTATCGAATATATTAAATATGAAGCTCGGCGAGTTTCGATCCCCGTAGTACTTCATTTGGATCATGGTGCTAACTTAGATCAAATTAAGCGTGCAGTTAAATGTGGTTTCACTTCTGTGATGATTGATGCGTCACATAAATCTTTTGAAGAGAATATCGCAATAACCCAAGAGGTTGTCAACTATACAAAAGAGTTTAGTGTTTCTGTAGAAGCCGAATTAGGGACAATAGGTGATTTAGGTGAAACTCTTGAAGGAGGAACACCTGAGATTGTCTATACAGAACCGGAGAAAGCATTAGAATTTGTGAAACAAACAGGAATCGATACTCTTGCAGTAGCTGTAGGTACATCCCATGGAATCTACCCTAAACATATGACTCCTAAGATTCAAACAGATCTTATTACAGAGATTAAGCAAATCGTTGACATTCCTTTAGTTCTCCATGGAGGGTCTTCTAATCCGGATAATGAGATTACTGAATCGGTAAGACGAGGAATATGTAAAGTAAATATTTCATCAGATATCAAGAATGCTCTTTTTCAAGGAGCAAAAATGTATCTAAACAATCATGAAGGAGCCTTGGAACCCTTAAAAATTTTCCCTGATGGAATTCATCAAGCACGAGCTGTATTAAAACATAAATTTAGTCTTTTAAATTGCCTTGATAAAGTAAGATATTATTAAAAAAACAGGCTCATAAGAGCCTGTTTTTTTAATAAATTACCCTTCTTCTTAGTTATATTAAGTTTACAAAGATAGTAAAAACAACAGAATATTTGTTATTAGTGCCTTTACTTTAAATAGCAAATAAGCTATAATAAAATAATTAGAGAATTTAAATAATCAACATAAAGGAGTTATATATGGTAGTAAATAAAATAGAAATTTTAGATCTTATTGAGAAACTCCCCTCAATTACAGATCAACAAATCGAAGACACCCTCAGTAAGGCTCGCTTACAAAAAGGGTTGACTCATCAAGACGTTGCCATCTTATTGGCAATCGAAAAACCTGAGCATAAAAAAGACCTTTTCTCTATTGCGGAACAGATCAAAACAGATACCTACGGTAAACGTATTGTGATTTTCGCTCCTCTCTATATTAGTGATTATTGTGTGAATAGTTGTTCTTATTGTGGTTACAAAATCGACAACAAATTTCCTCGTCGTCGCTTAACTCAAGATGAATTAGCCGAACAAGCTATTCATCTTCTCAAAATGGGTCATAAACGTGTTGCCTTAGAAGCAGGCGAAGATCCTGTAAATTGTGATATTGATTATGTATTGGAGTGTTTGGATACGATCTACGATACCAAATCCGAATATGGTAGTATTCGTCGTGTGAATGTTAATGTTGCGGCAACAACAGTCGAAAACTACAAAAAACTCCACGAAGCAGGGATCGGTACGTATATTTTATTCCAAGAAACATACGATGAAGAGGCGTATCGTCTCCACCATACAAAAGGACCTAAATCCAATTTTGAATACCATTTAAATGCAATGGATAGAGCAATGGAAGCGGGTATTGATGATGTTGGAGGAGGGATTCTTTTTGGATTAGCTGATCATCGTTTTGAAATACTGGCATTGATGATGCACAATGAATATCTCGAAGAAAAATACCATGCTGGTTTCCATACCGTTTCTGTGCCTCGTCTTAAAAAAGCTGATGGAATGAATATAGAAGATTATCCTCATCTTGTTGATGACGAAACTTTTAAAAAGATTGTTGCGATTATTCGAATGGCTGTTCCTTTTGCAGGGTTGATTCTTTCTACTCGTGAGACCGTAGAGATGAGAGCAGAAGTGATTCGTTACGGAGTATCTCAAGTAAGTTCAGGATCTTGTACTGGTGTGGGAGCTTACCAAGATGAATTCCTTCAAACAGATTGTCAGAAATCAGCACAATTTGCTGTTAGTGACGAAAGAAATTGTCTTGAGGTGAATAAATGGTTATTAGAAGACGATCAGCTTCCTAGTTATTGTACGGCGTGTTACCGTAACGGACGAACAGGGGAAGATTTTATGCACCTTTCTCATAGTGGACAAATTCAGCTTTTCTGTCAACCAAATAGCTTATTGACCTTGTTAGAATATTCCTTAGACTTTGGCGACGATGAATTTCAACAACTCGCACAAGAAAAGATCGATAAAGAACTCAAAAAAATGCCCGAAGATCGTATTAAAAAGGCGACGGTTGATATGCTCAAAAAAGTCAAACAAGGAGAGCGAGATCTTTATATTTAGATCGGCGTAATTATTACTCAACATTTAAATAACAAACAGGATCTTTCGATCCTGTTTGTTATTTAAATGTATTGTTGTTAGTGAGGAGATTAGGAGTTGCTTCGAGAAATTTTCTCTCGATTATATTATTTCCTTTCTTGAGTGTATCACAAATGATACGAAGACTCAGGACAATAAACAATTATTTGGGGATTGCTTCTAATAATTCTCCCTCACCCTCGATTAATATTTCTAAACCTGCTGGTAAGAGAAAACTCCCTCCTTTTTTGAGCGTTAGGGTATCGTTATCACATATTACAGTAACAGAACCACTCAGGACGGAGTACAATTTGAACACAGGAGAAGAAGGTCTGTTTGTAGTTTTGTTGACGATTAATCGGATCAGGGTAAAATATTCCCAGTCGAGGAGAGTGGTGATGGCTTCTGTCTTATCTCCGAAATGTCTAATATCTGCTTTAGCCTCAAAATCGATAACATCAGCCGATTTTTGAATATGGAGTGGTCGTTTGATACCGTTTTCTAAACGATCGAAATCGTAGATGCGATAAGTAATATCAGAATTTTGTTGTAATTCACAGAGAAGAATCGACCCTTCTAAGCTGGCATGCACCATTCCGGGGGAGATTACGACTAAATCTCCGGCTTGTACGGATACTTCTTCAAATAAATCGCTGAAATCATTGTTTTTAGCTTTTTGGATGTAATCGTCGGACGAGATATTGGCTTTCATCCCCATAATTAATTTTGCATCACTACTAGCAGAAATAATATACCAGCATTCAGCTTTTCCGAGTGATTTTTCGACGGGGATGGCGTAAAAATCATTGGGGTGGACTTGGATAGAGAGTTTGTCGTTAATATCTAAAAATTTTAGGAGCAGAGGAAAAATATCTCCGTACTTTTCGGTAATTGTTGTTCCTAAAATTGAATCGGCATGATTTTTTAGTAAGTCTGGTAAAGTTTTTCCTTGAAATTTACCATTAAGCACCGTTCCTAGACCATTCTCATGTGCGGAAACTTCCCAACTTTCTCCGTATAATTGCGTTGAAGGAAGCTCTTTGCCTAATACTGTTTCTAAGGCTCTCCCCCCCCAAACTTTTTCTTTGAATACAGAAGAAAAAAGCATAGGATATAATTTCATAATGACTCCTTCAATAAATATATTTTATTATAGACAACTTTATTTTTTTTGTCTAGTAATTATCAGATAAAAGGTTGACAAATAATGGATAAGAACGATATAATAAGGTGTGTGTTAGTAATCTACCCCATATATGTTATTTAGTTAAAAATAGATTCCATCCGATATAAACATCGTCCTTAAGATAAATATACTAAAGGTAGTATTGTTGAGAAAATATTTTATGTTTTGATTATCATCTAAAAGTATCATTTAAAGTTGTATTACTATTTGTATATAATGATTTAGTATATAATACAAATTATTATATTATTGACTTGACAAAAATGAAAAATTTGTTAGAATAAACTATAGACTAAAATAACAAGGAGTTTGATTTTGTTATTATCGATACTTGCCTGTATCCCTATTTTATTTTTAATTGTTTTGTTAATAGGATTCAAAAAATCAGCTGTTGTTGTAGCACCGTTCAGTTTATTAATAGCGATAGTTCTAGCCTTATTTGTTTGGCAACAAGATTTTTATTTGGTTTTATTATCAGGACTGGAAGGAGTTCTTTATGGACTATGGCCGATAGGAATTATTATTTTTGGTTCAATTTGTCTATCAAATCTCATGACAGCAAGTGGTTCTGTTGAAAAGATTCAATATTTAATTGGTATTATTTCCAATGATGTTCGCATTATGGTAGTCTTGGTTGCTTGGGGCTTGGAAAGTTTCTTGGAATCCATTGCAGGTTTTGGATCTGGTTTAGCTCTTCCAATCAGTATTCTAACAGCAATGGGGGTAAGCCCTTTTAAAGCTGGTGTGGTAGCATTACTGGCAAACAGCGTTCCTACAGCATATGGGGGTGTTGGTATAGGGATTATTGCTTTATCTAATGTTTCCGGACTTCCTTTAGAAGAATTAATGTATTTTTTATCGTGGCAGTTATTACTACCTTCTTTAATTATGCCTTTTTTAATCGTATGGATTATTTGTGGATCTTGGTCTAAAGTAAGAGAGATATTTTGGGTACCCTTATTTGCAGGAATGGGCCAAGGATTAGGTCTAATGCTTCCTTTAAGTGCTCCTGTAGTAGCAGTCCTTTCGGGGTTATTTAATATTGGTGGTGGGATTTTGGCAACTTATTTATTCTATCCTCATCTGAGAAATAAACAATCTGTTGATTTTCGTGATGTAATCAAACCTCTTGCTCCATTTTTGATTGCGGTTATATTGATTTTAGGTACAGGACCTTTATTTCCGATCATAAATCAATGGGTAAGTTCTTTTAAAACAGAGTTTATTGTATATCCGAGTGGAAAACCTTTAGTGATCCGATGGATTGCCGATGCCGGAGTGTTGTTGTTATTTGCCGGTATTATAGGAGCATTAATTCAAGGGATGAAACATCATCATATTGTGCGTACTATGATCGATACAGTGATACAGCTTCAAAAAACTGTATTGGTATTGGTTTCAATTTTAGCAATGGCACGTATTATGACCTATAGTGGAATGATTGATTCCCTAGCTCAAGGATTTGCTCAGTATTTGGGAGTTTTATATCCTTTATTTTCTCCTTGGTTGGGAACAATAGGGGTAATGGTCACGGGAAGTGTCGCTTCTTCCGGAATTCTTATGGGATCTCTTCAAGCGGAAATGGGAAGAATATTAGGAATTACACCGGCATGGATGGTAGCAATGAATGCCAGTGGATCTACCGCAGGGAAAATGCTTGCCCCTCATAGTGTAGCGATCGTGATGGCAGCAATTGGTTCTTCAAAAGAAGAATCAGCAATTACCACAATGGTATTCAAAGTGCTGGTCGGATACGTTTCTATATTAATGATTATATCGTTAATAACTTATATTATTGGGATATAAGTTATTAAATATATTTTTTATATTAATGTATAGATGAGTAAATTAATTATTACTAATATTATTTAGTATATAATATAAAGTATGCTGGTATTTTATGTGGAAAGAATTTAAAAAATCTGTGCTTAAAAAAGAGATATACTATTTTATTATTCTTATAGTACTGTTTACTGGTATCACTACAGCATCAATAATTGTAATATTATTAGAAGATCAACAGACTTATACTTTTTTACCTAATTTTAAAATTAGTAAGATTGTTTTTCGAGATCAGATTGATAGTGAAGAAAAATTAACACTCATCTTACAAGATATGACGATTATTAAGGAATTTAATCCCAGCATTGGAGATTTTATTACAAAAGAAGATGATGATGACTTGGTATTATCTTCAGGTAATGAAATTGTACAGAAATTTACTGTTTACCCTCTACAAAGTAGTTCAGATCTTAAAGATGAGGGGTATCAATTTGTTTCTAATGTGATAACTATCGCTAAAACACCAATACTAGTAGAAAAAATAATAACAGAATCATTACTTAATAAAATGAAAAAAAATAAAGATATTATTGTGGACGGTTATACCAATTTACAGTTAGGAACTCTTATTTGGAAAAATTCTCAAGGATATTATTATATTTTTAAAGATATTAATTTTTCTAAAGAGCATTTATATAACCCTCTACTAAATGAGTTAGTTAATATAGAAGAAATAATAACTCAACAATAAATAATCTAGATTAATTAAAACGGTACGTGTATAAGAATTGAGAAAAAATCATAGGATTATAGTATGCATATAAATCATTCTTTAACTCAAATTTTAGAACATTGGAATGAATTGTCTTATCGAAAAAAAAGATTACAAAAATATGTAATTCTTAGGAAGATTGTACGATATAAATTACTAATTGGTATTAGCCTCGCATTTATTATTTCTGTTAGTTTATCTTTGATCATTAGTATCATTATATCCATATTTCTTAAAAGACCAATTATATAAAAATATCTGATTAATATATTAGATATATAAAGCATCACCATATTTTTTGATAGAGGGTCTTCAACAGATTGTTGGTTTTAGGGGTATGAATTTTTGATAGAAAAATTGAGCAAGTAAAAAACATAAAAGTATATAAAATTTATTCAAAAATATACTTACAGAATAATAATAAATTTAAGATAAACATGCTAATAAAAATTGGTGTTTAATTTTTTCATCAAAGGGAACTTGGGAGAAATAATATGAAAAAAATTTTCTTATTTTGTGAAGCTGGAATGTCTACCAGTCTAATGGTAAGCAAAATGCAAAAAGTAGCCGATGAAAAACAAGTCCCCGTAACAATCGATGCTTATCCTATGGTAAAAGCCCATGAATTAATTACGGAACAGCATCCTGATTGTATTTTATTGGGCCCTCAGGTGCGTCATTTCTATGAAGATATGAAAGAGCGCTATGCCCATACCAAAATTCCTATTGCCTTATTAAATACACAAGACTATGCGCTAATGAATGGAGAAAAAGCCTTAAAACAGGCTATTAAAATGATTAAAGAAAATAATCAATAAATAATTACTATATCTATGGAGGAAGAAATAATGAATGGAATGAAAGTTCTTGAAGATATTCTAATGCCTATTGCCGATAAGATCGGCAAAAACAAATATTTATTAGCCATTCGGGATGGATTTTTAATTTCCTCTCCATTGTTGATCGTAGGTTCGTTATTTTTATTAATAGCAAACTTTCCAATACCTGGCTGGGTGGATTTTTGGGCACAGTTTTTTGGGGCTGATTGGGCGAGCCGGTTGGTACAGCCAGTAAAAGCAACGTTTGATGTGATGACTATCCTAACAATCTTAGGGATAGGTTATTCTTTTGGTCGTCAACAAGATGTTGATGGAATCGCTTCGGCAATTATTGCGTTAGTTTCCTTTTTTATCCTAACCCCTTTTTACACCATATTTAGTCCTCCAAATAGTGAAGAAATTTATATGATTAATAGTATTCCTTTGGCTTGGATGGGATCCCGTGGAGTCTTTGTCGGATTAATTACGGCAATTTGTTCGGTTTCTATTTTTGCCAAAGTTTGGAAAAAAGGGTGGATTATTACTCTTCCGGAGTCTGTTCCCCCTGCTGTTGCTAGATCTTTTGCTGTTCTTATTCCTTCTGCTATTGTTATGGTTGTGATGCTTTGTGTGAAAACCATTTTTGATTTTACTCCTTATAAAGATATTCACACTTTTATTTATACATTTTTGCAAGCACCCTTGACAAAAGCTGGAAATACATTGGGAGCAATGATTACTGCTTATGTATTTCTCCATTTATTTTGGTTTTTTGGAATCAATGGTTCTAGTGTCGTTGGAGCTGTTTTTAATCCGGTATTACGGGTGCTTTCTTTAGAAAATTTAGATGCATTCCAACAAGGACTTCCTATTCCAAATATTATTACCGGATCTTTTCAAGATATGTTTGCGACCTTTGGTGGAGCAGGGAGTACACTATCCTTGTTAATCGCTGCATTTTTTGTCTGTAAAAGTGAGCGGATTAAAAAATTATCTAGTTTATCGATTGTTCCTGGTATTTTTGGTATCAACGAACCGATTGTCTATGGATTGCCTATTATGTTGAATCCTCTGATGTTGATTCCTTTTGTGATGGTGCCAACAATTAACATCATTATTGCTTATTACTGTATGCTATGGGGGATTGTTCCTTATACTAATGGAGTTTCTCTTCCGTGGACGACCCCTATTGTTATTTCAGGATTTTTAGTGACTGATTACCGAGGAGCAATTTTACAGCTTATCTTGCTTATTTTAGGGGTTTTTCTCTATATTCCTTTTATTAAGATTATTGATAAGCAATACCTTAAAGACGAACAAACACAACCTAAAATATTAGAAGAATCTTCGGATGATGATTTTAAACTATAAATTTTCCTATGAAAGAAAAATTTTTTCAATATATTGACGATCATCAGCAAGAACTGATTCAATTAATCCTATCTATTGTTCAAATTCCTTCGGTTACTAGTAAGGCTAGTTCTAGTTATCCTTTTGGTAAGGATATCGGACATTGTTTAGAAACGGTACTCCTATATGCCCAAAAAATGGGATTCCGTACCGTAAATTTAGATGGCTATATAGGATATGTAGAATATGGCGAGGGTGAAGAATATATCGCAATTATTGGTCATCTTGATGTTGTTCCTGAGGGGATGGGGTGGAATTATCCACCTTATGGAGCAGAAATTCATCAAGGGATTCTCTATGGGCGAGGAGTTTTAGATAATAAAGCTCCGATTTTGTCCTGTTTATTTGCCTTGAAGTGTCTAAAAGACCTTGGCTGTGTCTTTCCTCATCGAATCAGAATTATTTTTGGGACAGATGAAGAGAGTGGTTTTCGGGATATTCCTTATTATTTGGAGCGAGAGAAGAGTCCTTTAATGGGATTTACTCCCGATTGTAAATTCCCTGTTGTTTATGGAGAAAATGGAATTTTACGCATTCAAGTCATCCGAGATTGTTCCCCTGCTCCAATCAAATTAGAATCGGTACACGGAGATTTTCGATCGTCAGTTGTACCGGAATTTTGCCAAATGAATTTTAAGCTTTTTCAAGAAAATCCTGATCTACTGATCGAAGAACTTCAAAAAACTTCGTTATCATATTCTCTAGATGGTGATCTTTTGTCTCTTTCTTATATGGGTAAACAGGCACCGTCAAATAATCCTTATTTGGGAGACAATGCGATTATCGGATTGATTTCTAATCTTCCACCGTACTTCGTCCAACAGAGTAATATTAAAGAATTTGTCGAATTATTTCAACATTCGCTTGAGGATATTTACGGTAAGCAATTAGATATGGCATTTCATGACGATATAACCGGTGATTTAATGATAAGTGTTTACGAACTTTTTTATCAAGAGAATCAAATCGGTATCAATCTAAGCCTTCGTTATCCTTTGAATTGCCCTATCGATTTATCAAAATTGAAAGATCATTTTTCTGATTATACGGTGCTTCGTCATATGCCTGCGGTTCATTTTTCTTTGGATCATCCGA
>JBOFNI010000270.1:0-1054 GCA_051658845.1 Brevinema sp.
ATATAGTTCAGTGGGATATTGATAAAAGGAGGGAGAAAAGAGCTTATGAGTCGGATCCAAATGTATACTTAGATGCAATTGGTCAGCCACGAGGAATCCCAAATAAGTTTAAGGCCAGGAGTGAGGTATTATCTGGTTATGAGTCTATATTTTTTGGATATCTCCTAACAAAAATACAGAATGGATTAATTACATTTATTATAACCGACAAAGATTTATTAATTATACAGATGATGCATTAACTGCACTGGGTGAACAGTTAGAGGCAACTAGTAAAATGACTCGGCAAAATCTAGCTCTAGATTGGTTATTAGCTGTTAAAGGGGGGGTTTGTGTATTGTTTGGAGATCAATGCTGTACTTATATTCCCAACAACACCGCGCCAGATGGAGCGTTTACCATTGCCATGGCTAAGTTGAAGAATTTAAGGGAAGAAACGGCTAAGAATGCAGGTAAGGATGACGGCATTTGGGATTGGCTTGATTTTGGATGGGGAAGTTGGACAGCGTGGTTTACAAGAATTGGTATAATTATGGGAATAGGTTTTGTTGTGGGTGGATTTTTGCTTTGTTGTGTGTTTCCTGTTTTGAGATCTTTAATAGTCAAAGCTACAGTGCGACGAATGGGAGTGATGAGAGGACATCCTGGCAATCCGGAGGATATTGAGAAAGTGCGATACTCTGACGAGGACCAGCAGTCATCGGATGAAAGTGCTAGTTCGTCAGAGGGGGATGAATCTGATGATTGTGACATCTAAAAACTGTTTAGCCACTGTGGTCTACATGACAACCTTGTGCTGAAATGAGACCTGCAATGACATCAGATGGAGACACATAGCGTTCATATTTTGATTAAATGTGTTCTTTTATGTTGCATTACACCTACATTTACTCTGGTTTAGAATAGTATTGTTTTCTATATACATATTTTATTATTTTACCTCTGTGTATTCTTATTAACTGGTGATGATATTACTCTACATATACCATTAATGTAATCAATTATGTAGCTTAGAGTGTAATCAGAGTGGTTGATCTTTTACCTCTTTCTAGCC
>JBOFNI010000271.1:0-1482 GCA_051658845.1 Brevinema sp.
GAGGTATATAATGAAATATGTATTATTAATAATAATGATCTTACTAAGTATTAGGGCAGAGAGTCAAGAGGCTCGTTATGATATTAAACCAGAGCAAGAAAAACAAGTTACTAACCAAAATAGTGCAAATTTACATCCAACTGTGATCAGTGATAAAATGCTACAAGTTATGATCAGTGAATTATCCAACTCAACATTCACGACGTTTGATGAATTATTTGATACAAGTCAATTAGCTCCTTATCACTATATAGGATATTTTGAGCATATCAGTAACAATATAACTAATTATACATCTCCTATTCATAAAGGTCAGGTTATCGCTTATACAAATCAGTATGGCATACTATTTTTTAATGATGAAGAAATACTTTTCACACTTGATGATCTACAAGAAGTTCCTTATGAAATACTGATAGGAGAAAATTTGTTTACAGGAGCAACAAATAAATATAATGAAATAATACAGCATGTATTACCTATATCTAATATTAATTCTATCATACAAATATTTAATGACTCGCTAACATATAAAAATGACCCTGTAATACTAGAAAAAATTATGTATGCAATGGGTATAGAATATGATTGGGTTACAACATATTTTTATAAAACTCCTAATACCTATTATAACAATCAAATAATATGGTTTACAGATGAATTTAATTCAGTATTAGATAATAAAGTAAAAACACATATGTTATACAATATATTAACAATCTCAAAAAATCCTAGTATAGCTTTTATAAACGGTTGGCTTTATTTCATACTTGATTCCTTTACTCCTTATTATTATACTGATGAATCAAGTACTAAATTGTTGATGTCGGACGAAGCCCTGTCAAAATAAGATGATTTGCCTTCTCACCTTTTTCTCTAAAGTGTAAAGAAGAGCTTTTTAAAAATGTTCCATTTTTTCTAAAAGTTATAATTGCTTTATTTACATTACTATCCCATGTAGCTGTATCAACAGCACATATATTGGGATTACAATGAGGAAATCCTGGTGTATTCTCTACATGGTCTTGTGCTTTTACATTTTTAAGTAATTCATCATAAGCTTTTTTATTTTTTTGTTCTAATGTTAAACTCTCATCATTCATAATATTTTTATATATTGTCTCACTGTAACCGTATAGTCCCCATTTACCAACTGAGAAATAGTCTCTTATCATAATTTCAACTTGTCTTTCAGCTGATCTAAAAGTGCTAGTAATCTTAATATCAGAAAAGTTTGATCCTAAATAATTACAGTAGAGATATAATATTTTTATTCTATCTTTCCCTTCAGAAGGAATAACATCTTTAGCGTTATCTTCAAAAGATAGCGATATTTTATCAATGCCTATGTGAGAAGGGATGAATATTTTATCATCGACTGTTTTATTGAGGACTTCATCCTTATTTTTGCCTGCGGCTTCTCGAATACTGAGTACTTGAGAGATAGGAAGGTTATTAGCGATATACTGCCAAAAAAGCTCT
>JBOFNI010000272.1:0-1204 GCA_051658845.1 Brevinema sp.
GGTGATGGTAACAGCGATAAAGAAGAGAGAGAAAGCTTCTTAGAATCCCTAAGCCAAGAAAAGCAATTATTACAACAATATGCTGATTTTATTCTTCAGACTGACACTTCTAATATTATTATGAATTGGCAAGAAAGTCGATATTTGGCGCACAAAAACGGTACAACTCTTATATCTACCAACTATCCTATTACTAATGCTATTGCACTGCTAAATAAATTCAATATTCCCAATATATTCGATACCAATCTTGCTCAGTTTGCTTATTCCCTCTCTCAACAAGAAGCTAAAACTTTCACATTTAGTGATCGTGATGAAGTATCTCTAACTATTCTACTGTTGTCTTCCGAATATGATAATTCTATAATTTATTATAATAAACTTATTGATGTAGCAAAAAAGAAATTCAGAAAAGCTTTAGAAGATGTATTTTATGATATGGGATTAGAGTTTATTCCTGTTGTAATCACGGATGGATATAGAACAATGGATGAACAAGCCGAGCGTGTTTATAAAAGAGGGTGTCAATACTATATGCAACAAGTTGGAGTTAATTCCCTTTCTTATCCTTATTTAGAAACTCTGAAAAATATTTATGAGAATAAACAAGATATGGAAACTGTATTAGTAGGATCATTAATCCCACAAGGAGCAAAAAATGAGATACGAAAATATAAAGGTGATCTGTTAAAAACCCTCAAAGCCTTAATTGATGAATATTTTAATCCATCTAAACATACAATAGGGCAATCTCTAGATATTCGAATTAGGGACAATCATTATACTACTGCTAATTTAATATTAAATAAGCTAAATAAAGGTTATCTTAGTAATGACCATATTCATTTAAATCTCGATTAAGTTAGTTTTATAACGAAATTCATTGGGGTTTACAGGAGTTAATATGTAATCTTCTATGCGATAAAACTCTTCCCCTTCTTTATTAGTATATAATGTAATAGTAGATGGGTAAACAGGAGAGGGATTAAGAAATTTCTTTTTATCATGACAAATGATAATACTATCATTAATGGGTTTAAGGGTTATTAAAAGTAACTGATTATTAGTATCTAAATAAATCCTCTCTAAGAGGGACAATGAGCCTAGATACTGATATTGTGTGTTCATTAATATGGGATTGTCTTTATAGAAACAATGGTTAGTGGATTTTATCTTATTAAAAGTATAGATAATATTATTAGTA
>JBOFNI010000273.1:0-2464 GCA_051658845.1 Brevinema sp.
GCAAAAACGGTAAATTATGGAATCAGTTATGGGATGTCTGCATTTCGATTGGCAAATACTTTGGGAATAGAATTTGCAGAAGCTAGGGACTTTATTACCGGTTATTTTGAAACTTTTCCCGGGATTCAGCAGTTTATGATCCAAACATTAGAATTGGCATGTACTCAAGGATTTGTTTCTACGGTTTATGGACGAAGACGACCTACCCCTGAATTATATGGCAAAACTCCTGATAAACTAACGAACTTGTCTCATCCTTCCCGATTTGCAATTAACGCCGTCGTTCAAGGAACAGCAGCGGATATTATTAAAATTGCGATGGTTCGGGTGAACGATTTAATTAGGCAGTCCTATCAAGATCAGGTGACGATGATTCTACAAGTCCATGATGAATTGCTTTTTGAATCTGCTGAGACAAGTATTGAACCTTTTCAAAAAGATTTAATACATACGATGACTTCTGTGGCGGATTTTCTTGTTCCTTTAGAAGTAGAAGTGGGAGTTGGTGATAATTGGAATGAGGCACATTGATGATCGTGTTACTGAGTTATTCTCAAAGTCCCCTGCAGAATATCAAAGCTTATTTTGAAGATTCTATCTTAATATTGGATGAAAAATTTACCGATTTTTCTCATTTGGATGCGGAAGAGCTTTGGTTGGATGCTTATATTGATTTGTACGATCCTCGTTTGATAAAACCAGAGTATTTATATCAATTTTTCGCTCGAATCCATCAAATTTGTGACGAAACTCCTATTGCTTGTAAAAGGATATTGAGAAATTACTCTTATTCTTCCAGTTATACGACTCTTAATAAAGTTTTTTATTTGTATCGGGCCTTTAGTGAGTTTTTTGTTAAGGCGTACCAAGTGCTTCCCATATATATTCCTGATATTTTGAATAAACAATATCCATACCATCCCTACAATCAATTAAAATATGCTGATAGTATTCTATGGAAGAGTGCCTCGTTATTTCGGGTAATTCATGGAAACGATATTTTTACTAATCTTCAAGATCATCCTCTCAATCAAGAAGCGGTTATTTTATCGGGAATGAAGGTTAGTTTTTTGGATCTGCACGATAAGGTAGAGCAAATTTTTGGGAGGAAAGGGATTCAATTAGAAAATGCCTATGATATTTGTGTGGAAGAACCGACCACAGGACAGGTATTGTCCGAGATCAACTACAATCTTGAATCGTTGTTGATTACACAGCTTTAAGATTCGATCATTTCTTTGGCGAGGGATTCGGAATGTTCGCTTTCTCCCCCTAACATACGGGCGATTTCTTTAATACGCTCTTCTGGTGATAGGAGAATTACCTTAGTAAAGGTTTGATTTCCATTACTTTCTTTACGGACTTGATAGTGGTAGTCTGCTTTTGATGCAATTTGAGCCAAGTGAGTAATACAGAAGATTTGGCGGATTTTTGCGATTTCTTTCATTTTTAAAGCAACATTATGGGCAATCATTCCTCCAATACCGGCATCAATCTCATCAAAAATTCCTGTTTCTACAGGGTCGCTTTGTGCTAATGCGGATTTAATCGAAAGCATAATCCGAGAAATCTCACCTCCGGATGCTGTTTTTACTAAAGGTTTTACTTCTTCGCCAACATTAGCGGCAATTAAAAATTCAACTCGATCGATTCCCTTTTCCGAAATAAAAATGGGAGTATCGTTAAAAATAAAAAATGAAGATTCTTGCTTGGCATAGGTGATTTTCACTTCAAATCTTGCTGATTCCATCCCTAAAAAAGACAATTCTTGTTCGATTTTTTTCTGCATATCGATAGCTGATTTTTGACGTGCTTGAGAGAGTTGTATCGCTTCTTTTTTTAGCAAGTCAAGAGCTTCTTGACACTCTCTATTGAGGGTAGCTAACTCATGGTCAAGATTATCGGCTTTATTGATGAGGATTTGACATTCTTGAGCAAAAAGGAGTAATTCTTCGATATTGTTTTTTTGATATTTTCTTTTTAACTCTTTAATCAACGCTGTTCGATCTAAGATTGTATCTAGGGATTCGGTATTAAAATCCATATCTTCTAAATAAGAAGATAATAAATGACCGCTTTCTCTTGCTTTAATCAAGGCGTCTTCTAAGATCTCTGTTAATTCTTCATATTTTTTTGCAAACGAAGAAATATGATTCATCGATTTTTTGGCATCTTCGAGGATTAATACGGCATTGATTTCTGCAGCATAGACACCTTGGTGGGCGGTATGTAACGCTTCTACGATTTTTTCTTTATTTTGGAGTTGGGTAAGCTCTGATTCTAATAATTCTTCTTCATTGATAGAGAGCTGAGCTTCCGATATTTCCTGATAAGCGTTAAGATAATAATCTGTTTCGTCTTTGAGTTTTTGAGCGTTGTTTTCTAGTAAGGATTTTTCTTCTAATTTATTCAGTGTTTGTTGATAAATAACAGCAAATTGCTGTTGCAGAGGGATTAATCCTGC
>JBOFNI010000274.1:0-8254 GCA_051658845.1 Brevinema sp.
ATAAGAGTTAAGATAAAAGTAAAGCCTTTCTTAAATCTTGTTGTCAGTCCTTGATCTAATTGATCTAATAATTCTTTCTTAATTAATAAAGTGGGAGTATAGAGTTCACCTTTTGCTATTGTAATAGCAATGCGATACATCTCATCCTCAATAGTAGATCCTTCGATTTGACTTGTCCACAACCCTTTAGCATAGGTATAGCGGACAACATTCTTAATCAACTGTACACATGTATCTTTTTTGTTCTCTGGTAAACAAGGGTATTCGCGAGTAAAATCTATATTTTTATATAAGAAAATAATGATAGGAGGAATAGTTTGCTCATTTTTATAGTATCTAAGTACAGAGTACCATTGTGTAATACCTGAATTAATATAAGAGTTGTCATAAGTGTATTGCCATGATATTACAAGTCTTTCAAGAGTTTCTAATATAGTTTTCCAATCATAAAAATCTAGCTTATATTTTGGTTGGTTAATCCGTTTTTTATTCAGATCCAAGCATTTCCCTTCAAAAAAATCTCTTAATTTAATCGGTTTACTTCTGTCGTCATTTTCAGCTCTTCGTAGGTACATATAGAGGCGAAATAGAGAAGTGATAGGGCTAGAGTCTTTTAATCCATAATCTTCAAAAAATTTCTCTGTTTGTATGATAAGATTATCCCAAATTTCAATAAATTCAGTTTCAGAGCCTTTAGCCATCTGATATAGTTTTGATTTGAAAATATCACCATCACTCAGATCCAAGCCTCTATTATTAATCGTTTCAAAAATAGTTAACGCTTTATCTGTGTTAGCACACTCTATGGGAAGAATAGAGACATTTTCCAGCAATCGATCAATAAATGGTATCAGTTTATTATCAGAATTTTTCAATATTTGAATCTGTTCATGAAAATAATTACGATTTTTTATATAGTTATTTGTTACATCACTGTTTGAAAGATTTTGCTCCTTAGCCATTATTTGCTCAAATTTTATCTTCTCTTGCCCAGCTAATACATCTGAAGTAACACGGTAGCCTAAAATCTTATCCTCATCTCGTGAGTCTATGTGATAAATACAGTTTTTAAGATCATTATTCCTTATATCACTTGACCATAATTCTCTTATCAACATTGATAAACTAATGATCCGTTGTTGCCCGTCAACAACTTCAAAAATATCTTTCCCAAACTCATCTTTACTTTTTGCAAGTACGATATTCCCTAAAAAATAGGACGTTTCAAAATCTTCAGAATCAATATAATCAGTTAGGTCTTTCCATAAAGTCTCACACTGTTCTTGCTCCCACGAGTAAGGTCTTTGATATACAGGAATTTTGTATAATTTATCAATAAATAATGCTTTAATACTCGTTTGTTTTGCATTTAAATCTAATGACATAGAAACCTCTTTTAATATTTCATATATTATATTATATTATATTATAAAATCTAACAAAAACAAAAGAAATTTTTCCTAATAAAAGAAATATACTATTTTAATCCTAAAAATATTATTGAATAAAATCTAAATATTGATATATGCTATACTACAATATATCTCTTAACTCCAAGAATCCCCTTCCATTATTATATCTGTTTTTAGATTTTATTAATCATTTTTTCTTTCAACGAATTAATTACCTGTTGAATTGCTTTAGCTCTTGATTCCGGTCGTTTTTTTTGTTTAATAAGCCAGAGATATTGTGTTTTTTGTCGATCATTTTGCCGATGAAATACCGCCTCTAAATCAGCATTCCAAAGTGCTCGAAGATCTTCAGGGATACGATGCTCATAGCAATCGGTAAGAATATCCCAACTACCATTTTTTTTGGCAATATCAATGGATTGATAGCCATTTTTATGCATTCGTTTTTCTTGTATTAATCGTGAAACAAGATTTTTATTAAATTTTGACCACACACTTATTGATTTACGAGGAGTAAAACGTTGTTTATAATAGAGATTATCAATTGATCGCACCGTACTATCAATCCAACCAAAACAAAGGGCTTCTTCTAATGCTTCTTTATAAATAAGAGAGGGAATACCACTACTCTTTTTAGCGTAAACAAGATCAATCGCAGAGTATTCTGTACCGTATTCTTCTAACCAAACTCTCCACTCTTCCCGATTTGTAAAAAATAATTCTATTATTTCTCCCAAAACAACTCTCCTCTTATTTTAAGAATATAGCCAAATACCATAAAATTACTATTACAAAGCTCTTAAAATATCTAATCAATTTAACTGGTATAAAATATTATCTTTTTTTAATCCTTCGTAATAAGGAAATTCTTCCATAGACTCCAGTCTACTGAAAATAAAATCTCCTCCACCATTCCAGTGGTAGTGTAAACTTGCTCCCCCAGTATCTTGACCTTGGATTACTTTCTGAAGGCGTGGAATCGTAACGGTATGAATATACTCCATTTGTTCGATCCCTATCCATAAACGACCAGCTTTGTGAGCAACCGCAGCAGTAGTACCGGACCCTAAAAAGAAATCCATAACTCGATCCCCTTGTTTAGTAGCAATATCAATAATTTTTGCAATCAATAGCTCCGGTTTAGGGTAATCAAAGACCGACTCTTGAAATAATTCCTTAATTTGTTTGGTTCCTTTACTGGTATAAAATTCTTTGTCATTCCATACTGTACGAGCTAAACGGGTATTTTTACGATATTTTTCAAAAATTAAAAAACTATCTTTAGAAACTCTTGCAACAATATTAGAAGACCGTGTAGAATTTGTGATATTTTGTAACACTTTATCTTTTCCCCAACGCCAAACGGTATGAACACCTTGAGATTCTTTAGGATATATTTCTATCCAATTTTTTTTGGGAGTTAAAGAAACCACATAATGTCCATATCGATCTTTTTTCTTAGAATTAACATAAAACGGATAATATAAATTAGGACGATTTCCTTGATGAAACCTAATATTGCCATTTCTAAGGCTTCGTAATTCAAAGCCCCCTAATTGATCTCTATAGGGAAACTCTTTTTCTAATAATAATGGGTATAGTTCTGCTTGGAGGGTATTACCATAAATTAACAAATATTCATGAGTCCGTGCTAACGATCGATAATCTCTCCCACTAGGATTAGTTAGTACCGTAATAGATCCTAAAAACAAGTCTTCTCCAAATATTTCATCTAATAAAATCTTTAAATAAGCATGTTCGTGTTCATCGCATTGGACGACTAAAATCCCATCTTCTTGTAAAAATTCCCGAGCAATTTCCAATCTATTCTTCATAAATAAAAGCCACGTAGCACGAGAAAATTTATCTTTGTAGGTAAAAGTATTCCCCGTGTTATAAGGAGGATCGATGTAGATTAATTTAACAGAATTTTTAAAAAAGGATTTTATCGTATGTAATACCAATAAATTATTCCCTTGAAATAAAAAATTTGAGTTTTGTTTTAAGGTAGAAAGAGGGGATGGAGTTAGAGGAGTATATAAGATCCAATCGATAAAATTTTTAGGGGATAATAATAACTCCGTTTGAGAAGAGTGATACCGTTTGATATAAGAGGTTTCAGCTTTATGAGAATCTTCATAAAACAACATATCTTTTTTAGGAAAATCTAAAATAATATGTTCAAAATATTGTTTATAAGAAACATCAGACAATATATTATCCTTTTACCAATTATTAATATTTAGATCTTCAAGCATTTTTTTTGTATAAATTCCTGTAATCGAAATATGCCGTTTACTATCATCGCTCAAATCAATTTCTAAAAGTGAATCGTATGGTTCTTTCTGAGCATCCAAGAGTAAAAGAATCTTTGGTCTTGTGGGGTCTAGTGGATATGTTCTTGTAACAATAGCAACTTCTCCAGTATTTAATTCTAAGACACTGGTTGCAGGATAGATTGTTACATAAGAAACAAACGCAGAGATATAAGGAGCATGTTTTTGTGAAAAAATAGGCATCATTGTTTTAATAAAATCTTTTAAAATTTCTGTAGGTTCTTTCCCTTCTTTAAAAGAACGTCCGTGGATCTGGGATGTAAAAATATCTGCTAAAGAAATAATGATACTATTCGGATGCAATTGTGTACCTTTTTGTTTGTAAGGATAACCACTCCCATCAGGTCTTTCATGGTGTTCTAATGCTGGTAGAGAAATTTCTTGAGGAAACTCCAATTTGGTACTTAAAAAGCTATAGCCTAAGACAGTATGTTTTTGGATTTCTTTCTTTTGTTCTTCCGTATATATTTTATCAGTATGCGTCAAATTTGCAGGAAGTAGTAACATACCAATATCACATAATAAAGCACTCATTGCTAATTTATTCAGTTCCGTTACCATTAAGTCTTTATAGTATTGCTTATAAATTCCTAAAGCAACTAGCATAGTATCAATACAATGAACATAAAAATAATCTTCCAATGGAAATAAAGCATAACGACAGACTTTTAGTAAAGGAGAAAGATTTTCTCTTTTGAGAGTATAAGAAGTCCATGGAGCAATAATTTTTTGAATTTGGGTCAACGTCAACTGAGTAACAGTCTTACATGATGCTTTAAACAAACTGACACTTTCGTAATAAGTATTTAATAAATTTCTCGTTTCTTTATCAATATATCCCGGTAATTCTGTTTTATATAAGATACTCGGATCTTCCAGCTCTGTACCTTCTGTAAAAACATAATTACCATCCAGTATCCATTCTTTAAGATAATAAGGATGAACAGAATGATACGCAGGAAGAAGAAGATTTTGTTTTTTATCCCATAGCGGTGCTGTATAACGTGAACCGATTGCAACTTCTGAAATAGTGAATTTTCCCATAAATACCTTTAATTATAAAACTATATTTAAATTAATCATGCTATTATTAATCGTCTCTGATTTTTGAATCGTAATTTGAGAATCTTGGTAATGAATAACACATAATAAAGTACTACCTTCTATCGGTGAATTACAATCAGAATCAAATCGTGCCCAATAAATTTGGGTATTAATCCGAATCAAAACTTTTGGAGGAACATATTTGATAATTGTTACAAGCGATAATTCTTTATAATTCATGATATACCTTATTTTAGTAATTTTTGATTATTATCGGATCAATACTATATATCATTATAGAGTATTTTATCAATAAAATCTAGTCATTTATAATGAAAATCTATAAGATATTTTATTCTATGAATAATATTCATTTTAGACATATTATTATTTTGTCTATTTATAACACTCAGAAGATTATTAGAAATTTTATTGACAAATAGTAATAATATAGTATATAATACACATATATTAATTTCTTATCATTAGGGAGATTCATATGAATAGATATATTGCTTTTTTCTTTCTCATTACTCTTAGTTGTACTACTCCTCAACGCCCTATATCAACTCCAAAAAATATAAATAGTCTCACTGGAAAAGGCTCTAGTTTTGTTCTCCCTATGACTTCAAAGTTATTTCCCATGTTTGAAAAAAATTATACTATTCGAATTAACTATGAAACACAAAATTCTTATGTGGGTATCGATGCCTTAATTACTAGCGAAGTAGATTTTGCCTTAACTTCTGTCCCATTAACAGATCAACAATACAAAGACAATCCCGATATTCTCCACATTCCTATTGCTGCTGCTGGAATCAATTTCGCATATAATATTCCAGGAGCAGAATTTTCGTTAAATGCTGATCCTGTATACCTTACCCCAGAAATTCTAGCAAAAATTCTCAATCATCAAATTACCCACTGGAATGATCCGGAAATTACCGATTTAAATAAAAAAGTAGCAGAAGACACAACAAGAGTATTTCCAAATCTTCCGATTAGCGTTATCCAGCGAGCTGATATTTCTGGAGATACCTATTTATTAACATCTTTTCTTACTAAAGCAACATCTCTATGGAAAAATGGACAAACTAACAAATTACCATCAGGAAATAAAGAAGGAGCAACTGCTCTCGACTTGATGAAAACTCTTGTTCAAACTCCTGGTGGACTTACTTATACGACAATGATCTATGGAATCCAAAATAATATTCCCTTAATTCGGATTCGAAATCACCTTGGAGTCTATGGGAGAGGATGTAATTTTAGAACACTGGAAGCGATGAAAGTCGCTTCGACTAATACGGATAATCGAGTAGATCTTACTTATCCTCAAGAAGGAAGAGAATCTGGTGTCGCTACTGGGATTATGTATATTCTTATTAAAAAAGAACAAAACTACAATAACAAAACAAAAGCACAGGCACAAAATCTTGTAGATTTTATTGATTGGTTATTATCTCCC
This sequence comes from Brevinema sp., assembly GCA_051658845.1. Lineage (GTDB taxonomy): Bacteria > Spirochaetota > Brevinematia > Brevinematales > Brevinemataceae > Brevinema_A. The sequence goes on from JBOFNI010000274.1 coordinate 6,261, forward strand.
ACTGCTCAACGAGAATTAGAGCCTTTATATTTTAGTGGACTAACACCAAAGTTCCGATATGCAGCTCATACAATGCTTAGTAATGCTGTATATGATGGAGAACAATTAGTCCCAACAAAAAAATAGATTACAGCCGAAATACTTCGGTTAATAATATATAGGAGTAAGATAGATGAAAAATATCTTATTGTTTTCTGTAACTTTGTTTGTGAGCTCATGTTCATCCAAAGAAGTTATGATGCTTCAAGGAGCTGGAGCTACATTCCCTGCACCCATTTACAATCAACTGTTTGCTGATTATACCAAACAGTCAGGAGTAGCTGTTACCTATCAAGGAATAGGCTCAGGTGGTGGTATCCAAAACATTTCTTCAGGAATTGTTGATTTTGGAGCAACCGATGCCTTCTTATCCGATCGAGAGATTACCGAACAAGAATCAGAACTGTTGCATATTCCTGCTGTATTAGCAGCGGTTAACTTCACTTATAATATTCCGGGTCGAGATGATCGTTCCGTACCTCTCGCCCTAGATGCCGATCTTATTGCCAAAATTTATGCTGGTGAAATCACCTCATGGAATGACCCTCAGATTCAAGCCCTCAATCCTCAAGAAAATCTCCCAGCACTTGAAATTATTCCTGTATATCGTTCGGATAGTAGTGGTACTACCTTTGTTATGTCAGAATTTCTTACTAAAGCAAGTACCAAATGGTCTAACACTTTTGGCACTGGAAAGACGATCAACTGGATCGCAGGGATTGGTCAAAAAGGAAACTCTGCAGTGATGGCTTTTGCTAAAGAAAATCAAGGCTCTATTGCTTATGTTGATCTTGTCTATGCTAGACAAAATAATTTTCCTGTAGCAAAAATCAAAAATCGTTTTGGTAATTTTGTAACTGGAGATATTACAAATGCAAGCGTCGCCGCTGCATCGGTCAATATTCCTACCGACACGAGAATCTCCCTAACAGATACTGCTGGAGCAGAAGCAGCACCAATGGCTACGTTTTCTTACCTTCTCGTTCGTAAAGAACAAAATTATAATAATCGTTCTCTACAACAAGCTCAGGAACTGGTAAAACTTCTTCAATGGATGTATACTTCTGAAGCACAAAGCCAGCATGAACAATTATATTTTTCTCCTATGCCAGCCAATGTCTTGGAATTAGGAGCAAATATTATTAATCAGATTACTTATGACGGTAACTCCGTTATAGATACACTATAAATAACGATAGAGATATATCCATGGCAAAAATCACCCTTAATGATAAAGTTTCTAATATACTTACATTAAGTAGCACTTTATGTTTTATTGGTGTTGTATGTTTATTAATGTTATCGTTACTTTGGCATAGCAGAGAATCTATTGCTCTTTCTAAACTATCATTTTTAACAAAAGCTACATGGAATACCAAATTTTTAGAAATCTCACGTGTTTCTGTTTCAGAACACTCAGAATTTCTTATTTATTTTAGTGTACCTCTCAGAATACAAAATTTAACAGAAATAATTACTATACAATACAACTCTGAAGTTATTCCCGTTAATATTCAGCAAACAAATAATATACTCACCATTTCTCCAAACATTTTGGAAGATGGTGAGTATACCATTAATATCTCTTCAGTATTAACAGATATTAACGGTTATTCTCTTTCTCAAGATCTAACATGGGTTGGTATCTTAGAAAAAAATATTATTATCAATCCACAAATTTTAGGCTCAAAAACCGGTCTTATTGAAACCTCGATCGATAATGAAAATACACGCCATTTTATGATTCTCCCTTTTATCATAGGAACGCTTATTAGTTCTTTACTGGCATTACTAATTGCTTTTCCCATTGCCTTATCCGTGGCCTTATTAATTACAGAATACAGTAAATCTAATATTATTAAATTATTTACTACGTTAATTGATTTACTGGCAGGGATTCCTTCTGTAATTTATGGATTATGGGGCTTATTTTTTTTAGTTCCAAGGTTTGGTGC
>JBOFNI010000275.1:0-1104 GCA_051658845.1 Brevinema sp.
TCTCCAAAATCCCGGATTAGAGTATTTTGAAACTAGTATTCTTCCCAGTTTAAAAAATATCAATACGCTTTGTATTGCCAATATTAATGGTAAAACTATTGAAGATTATGAATTACTTGCCTCTCGGGCAGATTCTTGGAAAGAGATTGAGATGATCGAATTAAATATTTCTTGTCCCAATGTCAAAGAAGGAGGCATGGCGTTTGGTACAACTCCAGAAAAAGCGGCGGAAATTACCAAAATCGTCAAATCGTTAATCAAAACAAAACCACTCATTGTCAAATTATCACCCAATGCATCAGATATTGGTGCAGTGGCTAAAGCTGTCGAAGAGGCTGGTGCAGATGCCTTATCTCTAGTTAATACCCTATTAGGGATGGCGATTAATATTCATACTCAAAAACCAATACTAGGTAATGTCTTTGGAGGATTGTCCGGTCCTGCCGTTAAGCCAATTGCCTTAAGAATGCTTTGGCAAGCCAAACAGAATAGTTCTTTACCGATTTTAGCCGGTGGAGGGATTAATAGTGCTGAAGACGCCTTAGAATTTCTCATGGTAGGAGCAGACGCTCTGACTGTCGGTACGGCTTTTTTCCAAAACCCTCTTATCCACCGAGAAATCCTCAAGGGAATAGAACAGTACCTCACCGAAAGACAAATCCCATCCCTCAAGGATATTATCGGTATTGCACGATTGTAAAAAAATTTAAGGAGTTATTATGCAAGAACGATTAATTGTCGCTTTAGATTTTAGCACCCAACAAGAAGCCGAAGCAATGGTCAAGCTATTAGGAGAAGAAGTTACTTTTTATAAAGTTGGATTAGAATTATTTCTCAACACCGGTGGATCTATTTTAAATTTCCTAGCCAAACATAAGAAACGCATTTTTTTAGATCTAAAATTCCACGATATTCCAAATACTACGGCTGCTGCAGCTCGTTTTGTTGCTGGGCTTTCTTCTGTTAGTATGTTTAATATTCATGCCTCCGGTGGTTTCCAAATGATTCAAGACTCCGTAGCCACTGCAAGAAGCGATCAAATCGTCCTAGCGGTAACCGCTTTAACTTCTTTAGACAGTAATGATATTAAAAATAGTTTTCAAA
>JBOFNI010000276.1:0-1044 GCA_051658845.1 Brevinema sp.
AGTAGCATAGAGCATACAATACTTCGCAACCTAGTATGATGCCGCTTAACCTTATATGTCCACATCAATAACCAAAGACCACCGAGTTAGTATTCGGGTGAAGGCGCCCTCTGGCGGTTTGGAGACGGGACCGTTACAGAAACGTATTAAACATCAGCACATAACTCAGCAAAAGGCAGTGATTATCTTTCATGTATGCGCCTTTTAACGCAGCCATGTCTCCAGCCAAGATATATATTTTTTTAAAGCCCTGTGGGGCCCCAGTCCCCAGTGGCAATCCAGTTGCAGAGGTAGATGTTTATTCCCAGCAGGCTCAGCTTCGTGATTAGGTGCTGAGGGATAATAGTGTTGAATGCTGAAGTCTATGAACATCCACAGTTTCTGGGTTGGTCGTGATGCGATAGAATTGGAGACAGTGACGTCATAAAGGCACTTTCCGATGTAGCTGATGTAGAAGAATAAATTCACAGAAGGGTGCAAATTGCTGAAGTGATTACAGTCTTTAATATTTGTAATTTATGAGAAACAGGAAAAGACCGGAGCACAGAGTCTGATCAGAGTCCGCCCTAACACAGATTGTGAACATAGGCTTATATACCATTATACATCTGGAAATCATCAGGTGAAAATGTATATGTCCTAAGCTGGTTCAGCTCAATGTCCTTATATGGAAAAAATACAGAATCTGTAGCATAAGGCAATGGAATGGTGCTGCAGGCGCACAAGGCTACCATGGATAATTTTTCTATATATTTCCCCCTCTGAGCGACAACCATCGCTCAAAACGGGAAAACAAACACACAAAAATACATATATCCTAACTATCCCCTAGAGTTCAACTCCATGACCAGGCCCCTCAATTTACCAAATACTATTGAATCAAAATCTGACTCCCTTTACACTAACCCAAGTCATGGAACCTCACTCCAGCAGAGCAGATTGACCAAACATCCTCTCCCTCAATTGGCTAGAAAGAGGTAAAAGATCAACCACTCTGATTACACTCTAAGCTACATAATTGATTATATTAATGGTATATGTAGA
>JBOFNI010000277.1:0-19742 GCA_051658845.1 Brevinema sp.
CCGTTAATAAAATCGCTGATCCTGGAGCTATCCATATCCAAACACGGTTAGCCAAGGTGTAAGAATTTTGTGCTGATTGCATCATATTCCCCCATGTAGGAATCGGTTGCGGAGCTCCAAGTCCTAAAAATGAAAGAGCCGCTTCTGTTAAAATAACTCCTGCGATAGATATCGTCATTGAAATAATAACATAAGTATAGGTATTAGGCAGAAGATGCCGCCAAATCCGATTTAGAGGAGATATCCCTAAGGCTTCAGCCGCTATCATAAATTCTTGCTCTTTTAGACTCAGTATCTGTCCTCGAATAAGACGAGCAAGACCTGTCCAACCTAATAATCCTAGAATTATCGCAGTGATATAAAGCCGAACATAGGCGGGCATTCCAGCCCCAAAAGACGCACTCAGTGTAATAACAAAAGGGAGAAAAGGGAAAGAACTAACAATTTCTGTAATACGCATCAAGAAAAAATCAATCTTACCACCATAAAATCCGGAAACCCCTCCTATAAGACAACCAATACAAGTGCTGATTAAAGTCGCTAAAAATCCAATCTGAAGCGAGATTCTTCCTCCATGTAATAAACGTACCAATACATCTCGACCTAATTCATCGGTACCTAATAGATGAGCAAAAGAAGGAGGATGATAAGAAGCTAAATAGTTGATCTCATCACGTCCATAAGGAATAAAAAAAGGAAGAAAAACAACGAGTACTATAATAATAATAAAACCTATCAAACCAGCATAAGCCATTTTATTTTTACGAAAACGCTCCCATATTAATCGAGAGGGGGATAATTCTTTTAATGCTTTGGTCATCATAGTCGTACCCTCGGATCAACAAGTGCATTACCAACATCAGCAATTAAACTTCCCAGTAGAGTGAGAAGGGCAAAAAACATATTCAAAGTCATTACTAAATTATAATCTCTTCCAATAACGGCAGTATAAAGTTCTCTTCCAATTCCCGGCCAAACAAATATGGTTTCTAAAATAACTGCTCCACCAAACAATCCTGGTAAATATAAACCGGTCAAAATAACAATAGGAATAAGCGCATTTCTAAACGCATGCTTATAGATCACCAAAGCTCCTTTCAGTCCTTTAGCACGAGCAGTACGGATATAATCTTGGTTTAGGACTTCTAACATAGCATTTCTCATATAACGAGTTAAAGAAGCGGTAGAGCCAAAGACAATTACCATGAGAGGAAGAACCATATGCTTGAGTACATTCAAGAGATAACCTACTCTATCAAATTGTATTCCCGGTGTAGACATTCCACTAATAGGAAATAAGGGAATTTTTATTGCAAAAATAAAAATGACTACAATAGCGGTAAAAAACGACGGAATACAAAAACCAATTAGACTAAATATTGTCCAAAACCGATCAAATCGCTGTCCTTTTCGGACAGCAGAGATAATACCTATAGGGATGGATATTAAAAAGGATATGATAAATCCCCCTATATTAAGAATAAAAGAATTTTGAATAAAAGGCACAATAATCTCTTTCACAGGTCTCCGATATACAAAAGAATCTCCAAAATCTCCACGCAACATACGAACTGCCCATTGAAAATATTGTATCGTCAACGGTTGATCTAAACCCAATAAACGACGAACTTCTTCCCGACGTTCTGCAGTCACATCAGCTCCTACCCCCAAATAAACATCTACAGGATCTCCCGGCATTGAGCGAGTAATAATAAATAACACCAATGAAATGACAATCAACACAGGAATCATGTTCAAAATGCGTTTGCAGATAAAGACAATCATATTATTCATTAGCGAGTTCCATATCCTCAATGACATGATACCAACGTTGCAAAGAAGAAGTATTTACATTTTTCACACGCCGATTGAATAAATCAGTATAAGTATTAGCGTACAGAGGAAGCATCGGCATATCTTCATTAAGAATAAGGATATGCTCTTGCCAAAGTTGTTTAAAAACTTCTCGATCTAGGCTTTGTTTCATGCGATCAAGGAGATCATCCAATAGAGGATTCATATACTGTCCTGTATTACTTCCACCTTTTTTATTTAAACGTGAATGCCATATATTATAAGGTGAAGGGATCAAAGCTTCCGAGACAGCCATATTATACATATGAAATCCTATTCTTTCGTTATAGACTTTTTCGATAAGCGAGGTAAAGTCAATCTGTTGAATTCGTACTTCAACCCCTAGTTTGCCATAGTTATCAAGAAGAATTGGAGCAACAACATCAACAACAGCATTATCTTTCATCGAAGCCCAGTCTAGCGTTAGTCTAGTACCATCTTTATAACGAAAACCATCAACACCCATCACCCAACCAGCCTCATCCAGTAATGCTGAAGCTTTCTCAGGAGAGTAATCATAAGAAATCATTTTTGCATCTAAGGAATCATCATAAGTCCAAGAAACTTTAGACATTGGTGCATCCACTATTGTAGCAAGACCTTGAAAAAATATATTGATAAAAGCTTCACGATTGAGTCCATAACTGAGCGCTTGACGCACTCTTTTATCATCCATAGGAGCAAAAGAAGAATTGAACATTAGATACCCATACCCATGACGAGGGTATTGAATACGATCAATATAACCTGTTTCATTAGCAACAATAAGTTTTTCGGGTTCGATTTGCTCAGGCAAAATATCGATCTCTCCTCTAATAAGTTCATGGACATCGGTAGTAGGACTAATATTTTTAATGATAATTTTTTGAATTTTAGCCAGTGTCCCATGATAGTTGGGATTGATTTCTAATAGGGCAAATTGCTTAGGAACATATTCTGTGAGAATATAGCGACCTGACCCAGAAAGTTCTCGCATTTTCTCTTTAACAGGGCTCACATCACCATAAGGATAAGCATAGAATTTACTATCCATTACCGTTATGGAAACATTGGCAATATTACTAAAGAGAGGCTCTTTAAAATTAATCCGAACGGTGTAATCATCGATTTTTTCAACACCCTCAAAGACTCTGGTTTTCCCTTGAGAATACTCTTCATATCCTTTCATATCCTGAACAGAAGTAGCAAATCGTCCATCGTAGGAAGGATCTGACAAAAGTCGAGCAGTAAATATAACGTCATCTGCTGTCATCGGATTTCCTGAATGAAAGATCACCCCTTTTTTTAGTTTGACAGTATAGCTTTTACCGTCTTCAGATATAGTAGGCATTTCTTCTGCTAGTGAAGGAATAAAATTACCTTGAGCATCAATTGTAAGTAGAGATTCAAAGACTAACGAAGTAACTTGAGCATCATAAGCAGTAATATAGTAGACAGGTAGAAAATTTCCAGACATTTCGATACTTCCTACAATAAGAGTATCTGTATCACCCTCTCTTTTAAGCACAGGATTAGATTTATTTAAATCTAAATAAGCAGAACCGACTAAAGAGTTTTCTTTAGCTTGACCCCCACATGAATTTAAAACCATAAGAAATAAGATAATTAACATTTTTCTCATATCATCCCCCTTCATATAAAAATTTTAATAGTTAAACTATTATATCTTTTTTAAAAGAATAGGTCAATAAAACAGCAGGTATGGTACTATAGGCTTGTATCTATATTAAAAGCTATAGTTTATTATTTTTGGAGTAAAACAGAAAAGTTATTCTAACATAATACTTACAATTAACCATCTATTTATCTAAATTAGAAAACTACAAGGATAGATATGAATACACTTGAATCTTATACTGCAACAAAGACTGTTCCTGTTACAGTTATCGATAACGCAAAAGAACTAAAAGGTCTTGCCAATATTTGTAGACAACATTTAACAGCACTAGAACTAACACTCAGAACACCAAACCCTAAAATAAAGAAGCCACAACGGTTCGTCTCCAGAGCTTACAGATCAAGTTCTGGAGACAGGGACAGAAATTGAAAACCACTTTATTACGGCAACAAAATGTGTAAAGAAATTTTTGTGATGACTTCAGAGAAATTAATCTTACATCACAAGTTTCAAGATTTCTATTACCTAATAGAAAATAACTAAAAAATATCTATAGAGTAATTAATAGCAAAAACTTATATTATTTAATCTATTTTATAAAAGGATTTTATTAGATAAAAATATATTATCCTAGAGAATGATTTTGCTATTAGTAAAATCTCAAAAAGAGTTATAATAAGGAAAATAGAATATTATTTTCGTGTTATATTATAAAAAAATATTGTCTGTATTATGCAGTTTAGTTATAAAAAGCAATCCTTAAAACTAAGAAATTTATTTATGATAATAGTTTTTACGACGGTATCTACAAACATTTTACCAACACATAATTCCGTTTATTTCTCAGTACAGAACATATAATTAGAGAACAAAAACCAATATTTAAAAATAAAAATAGAGTGATTTTTTGCGAATAACAGAGATTTTGGATATAATGTGTATATTTATATTAAGCTCAAGTGCTATCCTATTTTAAAAATCGATAGTTAAGAAAGCTATGCAAAATAGTTAAAAATCTCTCACGTTGTACTATTATCTTTTCGAGGTAAGCAATTTTTAAAGAGTCACCTTTACGATTCTCAAATCTTAGTATATTAATATAGCATAGAGGATAATTATGGCAAATATTAGAGATGTAGCTCGATTGGCAAAAACATCACCCATGACAGTATCAAGAGTTATCCAAGGAAAAAGCTATGTTGCTGTAAAAACAAAGAGAAAAATCGAACAGGCAATAAAAGAACTAAACTATGTTCCAAATGAGCTTGCACGGAATCTTTTTAAGAAGAGAACATATTTATTGGGAGTACTTATTCCGGATGTTTCTCACCCCTTTTTTTCCACGTTGGTAAGACATATTGAGATTCAATGCTATAATCTCGGCTATAAGGTTCTTCTATGTAATGCCATTCATCAGACAAATCAAGAAAAAAAATATACAGATATCTTAAAACATCACAAAGTTGATGGGATTATTTTAGGGAGTCATACTCTAGATGCACAAGAATATATCGATTTAGGTATTCCTATTGTTGCAATTGATAGGATTATTGCACCTAACATTCCTGTAGTTTCTTCCAATCATGAGCAAGGAGGAAGATTAGTTGCTGAATTATTACTCCGTAATAATTGTAAACAAGTATTACAATTCTCGGGAATACAAAAACTTCAAACTCCATCCAATCAAAGATACAAAATTGTCGAGCAATTATTAAAAAAGAACAATATTGAGATCCAAACAATATATTTAGAGTGGAATAATTTTGAATTTGACTATCTCAGTAACAAAATCCACGAAACTTTTGCCCTATTTCCCGATACGGATGCTATTTTTGCAGTGGATTATGTTGCTGCAATTTGTTTAAAGATCTTACAAAATATAGGAAAGAAAGTTCCGCAAGAAGTTCAAGTTATTGGTTACGATGGTGGATATGTTGCTAATATTTTAGATATGACAACTATAGAACAACCTATAGAAAATATTGCCAAGTGCTGTGTAAAAATATTGAAAAAACTTATTGATAATAAGAAACTGGAAAATTATATGATTCAACATAATGTCGTCCTAAAAAAAGGTGGTACAACTATCTAATACCTTGTTCCATATATAATTAATCTCTGATTTAAATAGTTGAAAAATAGTATTGACAAAAAATACAAATAAATTATAATAAATTACAATGATTTTCTAATGTTTTTTTTATTTTTTATGTTACTAGTAACATATTAGTTTTGTATTAAGTAAATACAAAATTTATTTATGGAATCATTGATAAAACTTGGTGAAATTATCCTTATAGTTCCTTACTAAAGAATATTAATATAATATTGTTTCACTAAAATTAGAAGATCACACTAGATTTTTAAGTATTGTATCCTTCGCTATTAAAAGAATGAATAGCAAATAAATATTTTTAAGAAATTACTAGGAGAGAAAAATGAAAAAATTATTATGGATTTTTATTCTAATGAGTGCTGTTTCTTGCGGACAGGAAACATCCGATGATGGAACTCTTATTGTTTGGTCTCAACACTTACCAGAACTACCAGAAGGTCAAGTTATAACACACTATATTAATCGTTTTAACGAGGAATATAGCGGAAAGTACCAAGCAAAAATTGAATTTACCCCTAGGGGGAATGCAGGTTCTGGTTATGATGATAAGGTTAATGCGGCAATTACCGCTGGAGATTTGCCAGATGTTCTTGCTATTGATGGTCCAAACGTGGCTTCTTTTGCACAGTCTGGTCTTATTATCCCTCTCAACAAGTATCTAACAGACGATCAAACAAATACCTATACCCCATCAATAACAGATCAAGGGACTATTAATGGTAATTTGTACGCTTTAGGTCTCTTAGACAGTGCTGTTATTTTATACTATAATAAAGATATTTTTGTAAAATTGGGAATAACTCCATCCAAAGGATTAGAAGATGTTTGGACATGGGATGATCTTTACAACACTGCAAAAAAGATTAAAGATACACAGCCAGATATCCTACCTATTGATATGCATCTTAACGAATGGACAGAGTGGCTTATCTACGGACTTTTACCGTTGGTTCAATCTGCAGATATTAATAATAAAGGAATTGTATCTCAAGATGGGCTAGAGGTTCAAGGTTATTTAAATAGCCCAGCTGTAAAAGAAGCTCTTACATTTATTCAAAAACTGACTAAAGAGGGTCTAACAAGCCTAACACCAGAAAAAGATGTTTTTCGTAATGGAAAAGCGGCGATGCTTCTCTATGGAGTTTGGGAACTTGAAAACTTTAAAAACAATTTTATAAACTTAAATTTTGGTTTTATGGCCTATCCAAGATATCCTCAAGGACGAATTCACGGTCCTGTTGGTTCATGGACATGGGCAGTAACTTCCTCAAGTAAAGATCCTTTAGGTGCTGCAATACTAGCAGCTTATTTATCTAGTACAGAATTGACGACAGATATGTCATTAGTTACTGGTATGCCTGCTTCACATATTACAGCTATTGAAAAATTACCCAATTATAAAAAGGGTGGCGATTATTCTCTTGTGATGGATCAGGTTGTTTTGTACGGCACTCCTCGTCCAAAAACTCCTATATATCCAATTCTCAGTTATCAATTTCAATCGGCAATTCAAGCAGTAGCTTTAGGTGAAGATGTTAATACCGTCGTCGAAAAAATGACACAAACTGTAGATAAAGAACTACAACGTTTCAGAAAATAAGGAATAGATAATGAAATTACCAGATGGTGTATCTAAAGATATGGTTATCGCATCTCTCTTTATATTACCGGCTTTAACTATTGTATTTATCACAGGAATAATCCCCTTACTTTTTACCTTAGGGTACAGTTTTTTGGATTATTACATGTTACAACCTCAAAATAAAGAATTTATCGGCCTTCAAAATTATGTTAATGTTTTTAAAGATGAAATTGCAATGCAATCTCTCAAAAATACTTTTTATTTTGTATTTTTTGTGGTACCTCTTCAAACAAGTATGGGATTAATCTTAGCATTACTAGTCAACAAATCATGGAAAGAAATGGTGTTTTATAAGGCTGCTTTTTTTAGTCCGACAATTATGTCTTTAGCAGTTATTTCTGTATTATGGATAACCATTCTCAATCCCACTCAAGGAATTGCAAACCGAATGCTTGCCGTACTAGGAATTGGAATACAACCTTTTCTTTCAAGTCCTCAACAAGCTTTAAATTCTATTATTGGTGTATCGGCTTGGCATGGTTGCGGATCTCAGATGTTAATTTTTTTAGCAGGATTACAAAATATTCCGACTCAACAGTATGAAGCTGCTGCTATTGATGGTGCAAATAAATGGCAACAATTTTTTCATATTACGATTCCTAATCTTAGGCATACTTTTTATTTTGTATTTATCACGATCACTATTCAAGCATTTAAACTTATTGTTCAACCGATGATTATGACAAATGGCGGACCTCTTAATAGCACCAAAACCGCTTTATTTTATATCTTTGAAACAGGATTTCGTTTTAGGAATGTAGGCTATGCTTCTGCTATGGGAATCTTATTTATGTTATTAATCGTTGTAGTATCTATCATACAGCAAAGATACTCTGCCAGTATGAATAAAGAGTAAGAGGTATCAGATGACAAATTCCAGAGAGATTATTAAAAGAGTAATATTTTTTGTAGGTTTGTTACCTATCACGTTGATTTTTTTGTTTCCCTTGATATGGATGGTCGTTAGTTCTTTGAAAAGTGAAGCAAGTATTACCAGCGATATGGCGTCTTTCAAAGCATTTTTACTTCCCAACACACCTCTACATACATGGTTGGATAATTACCTTGCATTAAGTATGAGGTTTCCTATATTCAAATACCTAAAAAATAGTCTTGCATATTCATTTTATGCGATGATATTGTCTTGTATCTTAAATTCGTTAGCAGGATATGCTTTAGCAAGATTAAAAGTTCCTTTGAAGAGATTTTTATTATCTTTTATTATTGCAATCCTAATTATCCCCATTGAAACAACGCTCATCCCTTTATATCTTACAATTAGAAGTATGGGTGGAGTCAATACAACGTGGGGATACATTCTTCCATATATTGCAAACGTAATGAATATTTTTTTATTTCGTCAATTTTTTATTAGTCTACCAAAAGAGCTAGAAGAAGCAGGACGACTCGATGGAGCAAATGCTATCCAAATATTTTTTATGATTATTATACCAAATTGTCAAGCAATCTTCGCAACGGTCGCTATTTTTACCTTTATAGGAGTCTGGAATGATTTCATTTGGGCAATTATGATTTTTACAGATGTTGATAAACAAAATATTCAGGTTGCTTTACAATCATTTATGGCTGTACAGCCTGTATACACTGGGCATATTATGGCTGCACTTACTATTGCAACGATACCAATAATAATTATTTATACTTTCTTCCAAAAATATATTGTTCAAGGGATGGCTCATACATCAGTTAAGGAGTAACAGTGAAACCACAATATCATTTTACAGCAGAAAAAAATTGGATCAATGATCCTAATGGATTATGTTTTCATAACGGTAAGTACCATATGTTTTACCAGTATAATCCTAAGGGAACAACTTGGGGATATATGCACTGGGGACATACGAGTAGTGATAATCTTATGGATTGGCAACATTTACCGGTGGCTCTCTTCCCAGATAACGAATATGATAAAGACGGATGTTTTTCTGGGAGTGCTTTATCAATAGAAGATGAGCTACATATTATGTATACAGGTATTAGATATAGAGAAAAAGAGGTCAATGCCTATGGTGTTGAAGTTGCTGCTGGAGATGACGGTCTTTTACCTAGCCAGATCCATGCAGTATCTAAGGATAACGGATTGAGTTTTACCAAATCTCTTCCTCCTGCAATACCTATTGACGAACACAGCCATTTTGCTCATGTAAGAGATCCGAAAGTTTGGAAAACAGTTGAAGGTTTTTATCGAACAGTGCTAGGGAATACAGAAAACCGTAAGCAAGGCTCTCTTTTATTTTATAAAAGTTATAATTTACATACTTGGGAATATGAAGGAAAATGGACGCACCCAGATTTTGGATGGGGATGGGAATGTCCTGATTTATTTACACTTGATGGCTATGATGTTTTGATTTTTTCCCCTATGGGAATTAATATTCACCATATCAATCAAGTTTCTATGTATCTTGTCGGTCGTATGAATTGGGAAACTTTTAATTTTGAAATTTTTCACAAAAGTTTTTTAAATAACTGTTTTGATATTTACGCTCCACAAACATTTTCCCATAATAATCGAAGAATCATGATAGGTTGGTTACGACAATACCATCCTTTCACTGAGGAATCTTATACGGGAATGATGACTTTACCTTTGTGTTTATCCGTCAAAAATAATATTCTCTATTCTTATCCAATATCTGAAGTCGATCAAAAACGGGGAGAAATATTCCACCAACAATCAAACAAAGATATTACATTATCCATAGAAAAACTTTGTGATATAGAATTAGTGATCAAAGGAAATACCAAAATAAATTTAGGAGGTATTCTGATAACATTTGATGCTCATCAAGGTCAACTCATTGTTGATCGCACTCAAGTTTATTTTGAACATACAGAAAATCATCATATTTTTCCTATGGACGGACTCCCTCCTGAATGCACACTGAGAATTTTTATTGACCATTGTGTTGTCGAATTTTTTGCAGAAAAAGGACAAGAATCTTGTATCTGTATTGTTGACCCTAATAAATTCTCTTCAAAGTTAGAAATAAAAGGAAATATAGATCTAACAATATACAAAATTCAATAACTATCTCTTAGATAGAGTAACTATTAAATATTTTAATGTACTGTCTTATAATCCCTATAATATGGTAAAGATAAGTATTAAAATTCTCCGACTTTATAGATTCACCAAAAATTTATTTATCTCCTTTAATAACAAAATTAAAGAATAGGAAAATAATGTGAGTATATTATTTATACGGAGATAAACTTAATATAATCATATCTATTAAATTGTTATTTACTTTTTATTAAAATATTACTAAAATATAAAAAGGAATAATCAAAAATATACTACGATAAGAAAGAAAATAATACAAGTTTATAAAATCCTTAACCAATTAAAAATAAAGAAACATTTGTCTAGATTTCTTAAAAAATAATCTTTACTTTTACTCATAAAGACTTTATAATAAATTTGAAACTGTTGAACAACTACCACAATTTATCTCATAAGTAGTACACCCAACATTTAAATACAAGGAGATTAAAGATGAAAATCGAACATATTGCCCTATATGTTAAAGATCTTGAAGGATTAAGAGAGTTTTTTATCAAATATTTTCAAGCAACATCTAATGAGAAATATTTCAATCCAAAAACAGGATTTTCTTCTTATTTTCTGAGTTTTAAAGAAGGTTCACGATTAGAACTGATGAATCTTGAATCTACAAAAAATGAACAACGAAGTAATAAAATCGGATATGCTCACATTGCTTTTAGTGTCGGATCTAAAGAAAAAGTTGATGAGCTTACAGAACGTTTTCGTGCTGATTCATATCAAGTAACAAGCAATCCTAGAACGACCGGTGATGGTTATTATGAAAGTTGTATTTTAGATTTTGAAGGAAATCTTATTGAAATTACCGTATAAAACTAAATACTTATCTTATATGTCTTTTTTTGACAGTGCTTTAGCAAGAATTCAACAAAGAAATCCAGTATACAACATATCTCTCATTTTCAAAATATTATTCATGAGCATTCGTAGAGATTATTATTTAAGTCTTAATATATAGTTAGTCAAGGAAGTAAAAAATGTCCTATTCAAAAAGCTTTGATTTTCTAGATCGAAAAAATACTGATTGTGCTAAGTGGCACATAGAAGGAATGAAAAATATGGCAAGCTATGTGGATGACGAGAGTTTACCATTATGGGTTGCAGATATGGATTTTCAGACAGTACCTTGTGTCTTAGAGATTTTAAAAAAACGCATAGACCATGGATGTTTTGGTTATAGTATTCCTAATGAAACTTATTATACGGCTATCCAATCATGGTATCACAAGCACTATCAATGGGATATTCAAAAAGAATGGATTATTACTACCCCTGGTATTGTACCCTCCATCGCTTATTTAATTCAATCGTTTACCAAAGAAGGTGAGGGAGTTATCATCCAAGAACCCGTTTACTATCCTTTTCGTGCATCTATCGAAAAAAATAATCGAAAAGTACTCAATAATAATTTATTAGAGCATCATGGTATGTATGCAATAGATTTTGATGATCTCCTCAAAAAAGCCTCTGACCCTAATACTAAATTAATGATCTTATGCTCTCCTCATAATCCTATTGGGAGATTATGGACAAAAGAAGAGTTACAAAAAGTTGCCGAAATATGCTATACTAATAATGTTATTTTGTGTGCTGATGAAATTCACAGTGATTTGATTTTATTTGATAATACATTTATCTCTTGCGGTTCACTTGAGGATAAATTATTACAAAATATTATTGTCTGTACCGCTCCCAGTAAAACGTTTAATTTAGCAGCATTTGCAACCTCTAATTTGATAATCACTAATGAAAATATCAGAACAATCCTCACAGAATTTATGGATAAGCTCTGGATTAAAACTACTCCTACAATGATAGGTAATATTCTTGTACCTGCTGTTTATTCCAAAGAAGGTGAAGAGTGGCTCACTGAATTATTACATATTTTAGAAGATCATTATTATTTTGTGGATTCTTATCTTAAAAATAATATTCCTAAAATTAAACTAACCCCTCTTCAGGGTACTTATTTAGTATGGATGGATTTCCGAGAGACAAAGTTATCATGGGAAGAAATTGAACGTAAAATGGAAGAAGAAGCAAAAATTGTTCTCGACCCCGGAAGTAAATTTGGAGAAGCAGGGCGAGGATTTATGAGAATCAATATTGCTTGTCATCGTTCTACGTTAGAAAATGCATTAGATCGTATAAAACAAACATATTCAAAATAATATTATTTATTTAACAGTAAATAAAGGAGTCAAATATGAACGATATTATGAAATTAGCACAAGAAGACAGTGCTTTTCTTACGCAAATAAGAAGAGAATTCCATCAACATCCGGAATTATCCTTTCAAGAAAAATGGACAAGTGAGAGAATTCGACAAGAACTCGATAAAATGAAAATCCCTTATGTAATGGCTGGTAATTACGGTATTGTAGCGACTATCGAAGGAAAAAATACCGGTACTATGGTAGCCCTACGAGCAGATATGGATGCGTTACCTATTCAGGAAAACAATGATCATATTAGCTATCAATCCCAAATCCCTAATGTCATGCATGCTTGTGGACATGATACTCACATAACGATGCTCTTAGGAGCTGCAAGAATTTTACTACAAGTAAAAGATCAGATTAATGGTATCGTAAAATTATGCTTTCAACAAGCTGAGGAAGTCAGTGGAGGAGCTGTTGAAATTTTAAACGAATTATCAAAATTTCCAATAAAATCGACTTTTGGCATTCATATCTATTCAGGAATCGACGTTGGTACTGTCGCTATCATGGAAGGACCTGCAATGTCAGGGAATTCAGGATGGACGGTAACCTTCAAAGGAAAAGGGACACACGGTGCTATGCCGGACAAAGGAATTAGCCCGATTATTGCAGGTAGTGCTTTTGTTCAAAATTTGAACAGTGCTCGAAATTATGAAATTAATCCGTTTACAGATCTTGTTATTACTATAGGTTCTTTTCAATCAGGACAAGCAGACAATGTCATTCCGGAAACGGCTACAATCATGGGTACGATTCGCATTTTTAGTGAAGATGATCGTACTCAGCTCAAAGAAATAATCACCCGTGTTGCGGATGGTACAGCGAAAACATACCGTAATGAAGTAACAGTTGATATCACCGAGGGTATTCCCCCATTAATTAATGATCCGACTTGTACAAAGATTGCCCATAATAGTGTGTTTAAGTTATTGGGTAACAAAGGTTTTGCTGATTTTTCTCGAGCAATGCCTTCAGAAAATTACGGACTCTATGTCGCAAAATATCCCGGTCTAATGGCATTTGTAGGTGGTAAAAACGATGCCAAAGGGTGTAATCATCCTCATCATCACCCACAATTTAATATCGATGAAGATGCACTCCCTGTCGGTGCCGCATTATACGCTCAATATACAATCGATTTTTTAGGAACTTAAACCCTTCAGAATCTAGTCAAAAAACTCCCTATATAAGGGAGTTTTTCTATATAATAGAGAGTATGTTCATAATATTCTATTCTATAATTTTTAGGTATTGACAAAATTTGGATTCTCCGTTTATAATATATAGGTTATAAAATTAAGGAGTTCCCATAAACATGAAAAAACATATTGTAATCATACTTATAATATTCACCAATTCTTGTAGTAATAATCAAGTAATTTCCTATAATAAAAATAAACCGACGATTATTCCAGAATTTGGCATCCGTCAAGGATTTTTTTATCAGGAAACAACTATTTTTATAGGACGCACTGCGGGACACACTGGAATCCTTTGGGCTATTCATGACGGGAATCAATTAATTGATGTGTATTTTGATGAACAAGCACGTCCCAGTTACCACACAAAAAAATTTGCCAATAACTTTAAAAGACTAAATGAATATGACAATATGATGGCAAAAGATAATAGAGGTATTGGTTGGTTTAATGGCGTACGACAAGCAGAACTAGACTATCTTCAAGCAGGAAATTTAGCAATAGATATTGATGCTGTTAGCCAAGCGTCCAATACACCCGAAAATGCAATAATCCCTATGGCAAAAAAAATACAAACTCGGATTGATCATGGAGAAAAAACTCAAACAGCAATCCGTATTGTAGAGCCTTTTGAGGATGGAACGGTTGGAGATCTCCTAATAGTTTATGATCAAAATAAGATCGTAGATTTTTCTTATGATGAGTTAATTCCTGAAAATACTACCAATAAAAATCTAATGGCTTATGCAGGACAATCAAAACGATATAGTTTTGATTATAAAATACCAGCTCCAGCGCGTTATGGTTTCTTTTTTACCGTCGACCAAATGAGAGAAGCTGTATTGGCACAAAATGATCTCACAGCTGTTCAATCTGTTTTTGAAGATAAATTTTATGATCAAACAATTCTACCAAAATATAATTTATTAATTCAAAAACTCCCACAGTAACTGACATTAGCTAAATATGACTATTCTTTACTCAATTTAGAATTAGAGCTACTTCATGCAATAAAATCAATATATTAAATATGGAGGAACAATTCGATGTCCTTTATCGATCATTTAACTAAAATGCCCATTGCCCTTGCCAGTGTTGCCTTAGGGACAGCAGGAATTACCGGAGCCTGGACCAGTGTAGTAAACAATCCTAATATTGGGATTATAGGAGCTGGAATTGCTTCAATCTTGGTGATTATTTTACTATTAAAATATATTATTCACCCTTCATTATTTCTCAAAGAAATTTCTTGCCCAACCTTAGGTAGTGTTATCCCAACCTTAGATATGGCAATCATGCTCATCGCCTCTGTCATTGTACAGTTTGCTCCATTACTAGGAAAAAGTCTATGGATTGGGGCAGTTATACTCCATACAATATTTTTTATTAAATTTCTCCAACATCGTATCAAAGAATTTGATCTGAATCACATGCTTCCTTCATGGTTTGTACCACCTGTTGGTATTGTAGTATCCTGTGTATCAGGAGCAGAAATGGGATTTCCTTTTTTAACCACAGGCTTATTTTATTTTGGATTTTCCGCTTATATGATTCTACTGCCTTGTATGTTTTACCGTATGTTTTTTGGAGATCGTATCGAAAACTCCCGTCTCCCTGCTTTTGGAGTTATGGGAGCTCCTGCAAATCTCTGTTTAGCCGGATACTTAACAGCTTTTCCAGAACCTTCCTACTATTTTACTTTCAGTTTAGCATATTTAGGATTTTTTACAACATGCCTTGTTTATATTTCTATGATAAGAGTTTTCCAGATTAAATTTTTTCCACTATACGCCGCTTATACTTTCCCTCTAGGGATTGGAGCAACAGCTATGATTAAGTTCTGCTCTTATCTCCAAACGACCACAACACCCCCCGAGATTATCCAGATATGGACAAATATCGCCTATACAGAGCTTTTAATTGCCAGTATTGTGATTTGCTATATTTTTGTTAATCTCAAAGTATTTCTTTGGAGAAATATTAAGAATAATTAAGCTATAATTATTATAAATCAATCCTTCTACAATGCTTTGAAAAAACTCAGTACAATAATACAAAGAGAAACACCAACAAATACATATCGAGCTAAAGGATGAAACCAAGACGGTAACGATCCCTTTAATCCTTTTTCGATTTCATGAGTATACGTTTTAATTCCTAAAACCCAAAAGATCATAATAGCCGATAAACTAGCTCCAATCGGTACAATATAGATAGAAATAATATCCATCCATGCTCCAACCCTATTGACATTTTCTAGAAAAATACCAATACCGAACATTACAAAACCAACGATTAATACAGCATAAAGACGGCTAATTTTAAAACGATTTTGTAATGCTTCAATAGGACACTCCATAAGATTGAGAAGAGAGGTAATTGCTGCAAATAACACTGAAAGAAAAAATAATATCGCAAATAAGCGTCCCAAAAACATCTGTTGAAACACTAAAGGAAGAGAAATAAAGACTAAAGGAGGACCGGCAGTAGGATCCAAACCGAAAGAAAACACGGCAGGAATAATCACAAAAGCACAAAATAATGCCCCTATGGTACTATATAATGCCGTTTGTATCGCAGCATCGACCATATTAACATCATCTTTAAGATAAGATCCATAAACAACCATACCACTTCCTGCCAAGGAAAGAGAAAAAAACGCCTGCCCTAAAGCAATAGCCCAAGCTTTAGGATCTTTCAGAATATCCCACTGAGGAATCAGCAAATAATTGATTCCTTCTTGAATATTTGGAAGAGTAAATACTCTAATCAATAAGATAATAAATAATATATAGAATAACGGCATCATTATTTTATTTACTTTTTCGATTCCCTTGGAAACACCCGCTAATAAAATACATACAGTACCAGCTATTGTTATTAAGTGCCAAACAACACTTCCAAAGTCTCCAACTAGTACTCCAAAATAAGATTCAATCTCACTATTCATTAAACTGCCGTCTACCGCACCAACTAAAAATCGGAGAACCCACCCAACGACAATCGCATACCCTGTTGCAATACCCCAAGCTCCCAGCATAGGAATTGTTCCTATCCAAGCTCCCCAAGAAATATTACGTGTCTGTAACGCTTTTTCAAAAGCACCAATTGGTCCAGTTCGTTCCCGTCGACCTAGAGCAAATTCACCGATTAATCCGACCACTCCTAAAACAACTACAAAGAAAAAATAAAGGAGTAAAAATACAGCACCACCAAACTCCCCTACACGCCAAGGAAACAACCAAACATTGCCTATTCCTACAGATGACCCTATACATGCTAAGATAAATCCTGTGTAGGATTGAAATAAATCTCTCGTTGGTGTTTTCATTTAAATCTCCTCACGTTTATTTTATTAACAAAACAAACAGATATCCTAAAATTATATCATCAATAAAATACTTATGTCAACAATTTATGCAATTATTTTCACCAGACCAATAACTAAACAAAAAAAATTTTGATAAAAACATAATCTCTCTTGTATATTTACTAAAAATAAATTAAAATAAGGGATTGAGGAGAATAAAAATGTTTAAAGCTTTATTGTTTGATATGGATGGAACTATTTTAGATACAGAATATCTCTACTATCATTCTTTTAAAAATAATTTACAACAACACGGTTATTCTTTAGACAAATCAAAATTCATGGCACAGATGGGATTAGGAGAGCTCGATGGAGCAACCATCATGGTAGAATCCTATTTCCCTGATTTAAGCCCAGAAGAGTATATTAAGATTATTGATATTAAAGGACTAAGAAAACAATTCAAAGAAAACACATGCGATATTCCTATAATGCTTGGATTTAACGAGATTGTTAAACATTATCAAGGGAAACTTTTTTATGCTATTGCCACGGGCTCTCCCCTTGATACTTTAGAAACAATGAAACAACGCTTTTCTTTTGAAAAATATTTTCAAATCTTTGTCTCTCGAGATGAAGTCCCTTATGGGAAACCCGCTCCGGATATTTATTTAGAAGCGGCAAAACGTCTTGATGTAGCAATCGATACTTGTATTGTTTTAGAAGATGCTCCTGCCGGTGTCGAAGCCGGTATTGCATCCGGTGCCTATACAATTGCCATTAAAAATGAATGGACAGCTCACTTTGACTTCCCAAAAGCTCATTTTATCTGTAACTCACTATTAGAAGCTCAAGATCATATTGATACATTATTATAAATAACCAAGATTTTTTCTTATTAAAGATGATGATTTAATTTCTCATATGATCTATAATCATAAAAATATCTATAAAAAGAAAGTAAAAAAAATATTTGATTTTTTTCTAAAATTGTGTATAATTAAAAGAAATAATTTCTCAAAAAGGGCAGTGATTTCAAATCATTGCCCTTTTGTACGGAAAACAATAAAAGAGGTTATTATGCCGGTACAAGTCCTTGTAGGAACACAGTGGGGAGATGAAGGTAAAGGAAAGGTGGTCGATAGTCTCGGAAAAGATCTTGATTATGTCGTTCGATTTGCCGGTGGTAATAATGCAGGACATACGGTACATGTAGGATCGGAAAAATTTGTCCTCCATCTTTTACCTTCAGGAGTCTTACACAATCAGAGTAAATGTATTTTAGGAACTGGTATTGTCTTTGATCCCAAAGTATTCCTTGAAGAAATTGATAGTTTAGAAAAAAGAGGATTTCGTACCGATCATGTTTTTATCAGTAAACGAGCCCATTTAATTATGCCCTATCATATTGTACTAGATTCGTTATGGGAAACATTTAAAGGAGATAGCAAAATTGGGACAACAAACCGTGGGATTGGACCTTGTTATAGTGATAAATTCGACCGCATCGGAATACGAGTAGGCGATCTATTAAATCCTGAGGCCTTTGCAAAAAAGTTACATGCTGTATTAACCATTAAAAATCAGCTCCTCACAAATATTTTTCACAAAGAAGCATTTTCTTTTGACGAAATTTTTCAATCTTATCAAGAGATGGCTCAAAAACTGGCTTCTCGTATTATTGATACAGAACAAGAATTACAAATTGCACTCAAAGCCGATAAAAATATCCTCTTAGAAGGGGCACAGGCAATGATGCTGGATATTGACCATGGGCATTATCCTTATGTTACCTCTTCTTCCCCTACGACTAATGGGGCTTGTGTCGGTTCTGGAATTGCTTATAAATATATTAGTAAAAGTATCGGTGTTTGTAAAGCCTATGCAACCCGTGTTGGGGAAGGTCCTTTTGTAACAGAGTTGCACACAGAATTAGGCGAATGGTTAAGAGAAAAAGGCGGAGAATACGGTGCCACAACAGGACGTCCTCGAAGATGTGGTTGGTTGGATACCGTTGTTGTTAAACATGCTGTTGATATTAACGGACTTACCGATATTGCTCTGACCAAAATAGATATTTTAAGCGGATTAGATCAAATCCAAATTTGTACCGCATACGAAATTAACGGCAAACGTGTTTCCTATATTCCTGCAGAAATAGAAGAAAATTATCAGGCTCATCCTATTTATGAAACACTTAAAGGCTGGAAAGAAGACCTTACATTGTGTACTTCTTTTAATGATTTACCAATAGAAGCCCAAAATTATATCAACAGGATTGAAGAACTGGTAGGATGTCGGATCTCCTTTATTTCTACAGGAATAGATAGAGAAAATTTTATCATTAGAACATAAATTAAGGACAATTCCATGTTAGATTTTTATCAAGCCCCTTGGGCAGAACGCTATAGCTCAAAAAATATGCTGGCAAATTTTTCTAATAATACCAAGTATCGCTTATGGCGTACCTTATGGATTGCCCTTGCCGAATCCCAAAAGGAAATGGGATTCCCTATTACAGAGGAACAAATTCAAGATTTAAAACACCATCAAGAGAATATTGATTATGAGCAAGTTAAATTATATGAGCAAGAACTTCATCACGATGTGATGGCTCATATCAAAGCTTATGGAGATCAGGCTATTTCTGCAAAAGGTATTATTCATTGGGGAGCTACTTCTGCATTTGTAAC
>JBOFNI010000278.1:0-3385 GCA_051658845.1 Brevinema sp.
CGGTGTTTCTACAATAACTTTCCCCCTCATCATGCCATCTTCCGAGACAAAAGATAATCTCATCTGACCTAATTCTGGAGGAGTCATCCTCATCCGAAGCTCGTTTCCTCCCTCATGCAAAATCATCGAAATCTTACCAGTGATATTCTGCATTAAGGCTTCTACCTGTACTCGTGATACAGCCGATGACAAAGAAGTATAAACTTGTTGAGCAATATTTTTTATCGTTTGTTCTTGACGAATAGTAGGAACTTCTGAATCAATTGTTTCTAAAGTAAGTAAAGGTTCGTTATTTGGAGAATCTTCCGATATTTGTTGATCTTCTACGACAAGAGTTTTTTCTTGTGCTACTCTAAAATCTTTTATTTCAAATTTTTGCTCTTCTGGAGATTCAAAATCCGAAGATTCAAAAGTAGAAGTAGATTTAGGTACTTCTTTGTTATTTGCAGAAACGATAGAATCCATTGCTACTAATTCTGCTGAATCTAATGCGACTAGATTTTCATCCATAGTGATAATACCGGAATCTGATAATTTGCTGAAATTCGGTAACTCTTGAATGTTTTCTAAAGACTGTTTTAAGTCTTGCAAGACGGAAACTAGTATCTGTTCTGTTGGGTTATCCTCTAAAATAAATGCTGTTTTTTGTAGAATAAAAGGATTGGCTACTTGTTCGAGATGATCTATTGTTTTTTGTAGGACAACTAACATATCATCTGTCCAAACTTCCAAATTAAATTCTTCCTCAGACGGTATCATGTCTTCCGAATTCTTATTTTCCGATAGTCCTTCTTGGAGAAATGCAATAATTTGTTCTAAAGAACTAAGGATATCACTTTCTGTATTGTTGTATTCTAACTCTTCTTTTTTTAATGTTTGAATTTTTTTTTCTATTTTATTAATTTCCTTTTGCTGATCATCAACTTTTTGTTGATTTAGTTCTTCTTGAAGAGACTTTTGTTGAGAAAGTGATTGGTCTAATCGATCCTGAAAAGAATGATCGGTATTATTGTTTTTGTGTACCAACGGAGCTTGTTGCTGGATTTTTACAGAAGCTAGTAATTCAATCATCGTTCCCTCTTATTTGTTTTTTGAAAAGTTTAAAAACATTCTTTATATTTTTCGGAATTATTTTAAAATTTATTAGAGTTAGCCTTATAAAAAGCAAAGAAAAAACGACCTTCCTAAGAAGATCGTTTTGTTATATCAGTATATAAAATATATTAAAGTTGTTCGAGTTGGTACTGTTCTTTATCCATTGCATGAACAAAACAATACCATAAGAAAGCCGAAACCATAAAATTAAATATCTGTAGTAATACTGCAGGGATACCTCCGATTAAAAATCCCGAAATAATAATTGGTGTCGTCCAAGGGAGAATCACCCCAGGATAAGGCTGTACCCACCCAATAAGCGTTACTAAATAAGCAATCAGATAGTTTACTATAGGAATGAATAACCATGGTATGAGCATTTTTGGATTAAACACGACCGGCATCCCAAAGACTAAGGTTTCATTGATATTGAATAAACCAGGAATGATTGATAAACGAGCTACATTTTTATAAAGAGTACTTTTTGCAAAGAAAAATAGAACGATAATCAGCGGTAAAGAAGCTCCGGATCCCCCTAAAAATACATAAAAATTTAAGGATTCTTCTGTCATCAAATGAAGGATTGGCTCTCCATTTTGATACGCCAAACGATTTTGATCAGCAATTAATAAAAATAGCGGTTTCCATAATGCTCCTACGACCAGTCCTCCATGAATTCCAAAAAACCATAAAAAATGCAGTAAAAAAACATAGAATAATAATCCAAAAAAATTAGTACCTACGGACGATATTGGAGTAACAATAAATTCCATTACTAGAACATGAATATTCTCATACGGAGAAATATCAATCAAATAACGAAAAAACAATACCATAGTCAATACAATAAAACCGGGAATAATAGAAAGAAAAGCTCCAGAAACTGTTGGAGGAACTTCATTGGGCATTTTGATTACAAATTTTTTCTCTACAATAAAGACATATAGTCGTGTTACCACTAATCCTACAATAATTGCGGTAAACAAACCCCTAGATCCTAAAAACGTTACAGGAATAACCCCATTAATAACTTCCATATTTTGGGTGATTATCTGAGGTGTCAATAATAAATAGCTCATAAAAGCAATTAATACGGGAGGTAATGGAAACACTTCAAAACTTTCTGCCATGCGAAAAGAAATAGAAAGGACTGCAATAATTCCCATCAGACCCATGCTGACATCAACAACTAAGAGAGGATATTTGTTCCACTCTTCTCCAAACACAGACGTCATAAATTCCGGATAACCAGGGATTGGTAGGGCAACAATCAATAGGAAAAAAGACCCAATCAAAGCCGGCATAAGATTGGCAACAATTCCATCTTTTAGAATGGTAATATAACGATTTTTAAAGAAACTCCCCATATATCTTGCTAACAACAGTGATATGTTTTCAGAATATCTTTCTATAAATTTCATAACAACTTCCTTCAAATATAATAATTATATATCAATAAATTATAACATATTATTATAAACAATTAAAGAGATTCAACAGATAATTTTACTAAATTTAAGCTAATTATATAAGATATTAATTAATCAAGAAAACTACGATAGTCTTCTATTGGCAATTTTACGATAAGAATGTGAAGATCCTCGAATCGTTAAAGACATATTCCAAAGATTTTCTAAGGTACAAATCCCACCCATACCAGCATCTCCAATATGAACAATATCTGCGCCGGACATCTTACTCATCAAAGCAATCTGACGCACCACATCTATTGGTGATGTTTCTTGTGTTGTACCAATAGCAGCTTTTGTAAGCATACCTTCTTTTTTTGCGATTAAAAATAAGTCTCGAACGTGTTCTACGGTGTGGAACGGAGTTGTTCCAGGTGCTGCAGTCATAAAAATATCACAACCGGCATTTTTTAATTCTCGAATCTGTTCTTCATCAACATAATCCAAAGATCCAGCGTCGTGCATTTTTCCGGAGATAATTACTAATTGATCGCCAATAGCTGCTCTAATCACTTTTGTTGCCTCAATAATAGAACGCATTGTTACTCCCGTACCGGGATTTCCTGTAATTACTATATAATCCAGACCTAAGCTTACCGCTTGCTTGGCATTTTCTACTGTTGCTTTTCGACCTTCAGAAACAGACTCACTTGGTTCTAGATTACATCCAAAGAAACATCCAGTATTGGTTTTTAAAAAAGGAATTAGTTCTTTAGCAGGGAGATCAAGACCGTGGATTTTTGGATCATTTAGCTCTAAGACATTTAAAGTAATCATATCAGCACCCTGAGATGCCAGTAATTCCGATGCCGTTACTGAAT
>JBOFNI010000279.1:0-2015 GCA_051658845.1 Brevinema sp.
ATGATGAAGAACGCTATCAAACATTATTTGCCAAATACTACGGATCTATTGCCGCTCCTACGGCATCCTTACGATTCTCTTCATCTATCATGGAACAATTACAAAATAAAGGGGTCATTTTCAAAGAAATCACTCTCCACGTCGGTTTGGGAACTTTTAAACCGATTGATACTGACCCTGATGAATACAAGATTCATCAAGAATTTGTTTCCGTAGATCATCAGACCATCAATGAAATTAATCAAGCCAAACAACGAGGACAACGAATTATCGCCGCCGGTACAACCGTATGCCGAGCTTTAGAATCAGCCGGTACATCCGCTTTTGAAGGGTGGACAGATATTTTTATTAAACCCGGCTATCAATTTCAAGTGATTGACGGACTGTTTACCAATTTTCATTTACCTCATTCCAGCTTGTTATTGTTGGTGCAGGCTTTTATTGGTATTGAGGAAACACAAACCATTTACCAACAAGCACTTGAACAGCATTACCGTTTTTTCAGCTATGGAGACGGAATGTTTCTACTAAAAAACAAGAAATAAACAAAATCTGCTGTACATTATTGCAGATACCCTCAACAACATACAGGATGAATAAATTCCTTTTCTGACACCAACATCTATATTAAGGAGAAATATATGTCTGATTGCAGTACCAAAGGCTGTTGCCACTCCGATCATTCTCATGAACACTCCCATGATCATAATCATGAATTTAATCTTAAAGAAATTATTAAAGAATTAACAACAGCGATTATTTCTTTTATCTTGCTTTTTGCAGGAATTATTATGGAGCATTATCAAATCTCTTTTTTTCAATATCCGATCGTTCCTATCTTATGGTACGGTATTCCTCTAATTTTGGTAGGATTGCCAGTCATGGTAGAAGCTTGGAAATTGGCACTTCAAAAAGATTTCTTTAATGAGCTTTCCTTAATGTCAATTGCTGTCATCGGTGCCTGTATTCTCGGAAAATATTCGGAAGGATTGGGAGTCATGGTCTTTTATTCTTTAGGGGAAGTCGCTCAATCGTATGCTGTGTCCAAATCAAAAAACAACATTAAAGCCTTATTGGATGTTCGTCCGGATACGGCTCATGTAGTACGTGAAGATAATACTATTATTACGATTAGCCCCGAAGAAGTTTCCGTCGGAGATATTATCGAAGTCTATACGGGAGAAAAAATCCCTTTAGACGGAGTACTCCTTACCGAAAAAGCTTTTTTTAATACCGCAGCCCTCACGGGAGAATCTGTCCCCAGAAGTATCAAAACATCAGAGGAAGTGCTTGCCGGGATGCTTTCTTCCGATAAAACCGTGCGGATTCAAGTAACTAAATCCTATCAAAATTCAACACTATCACGAATTCTCCGTATGGTAGAAGAATCCGTAGAAAATAAATCCCCTACCGAACAATTTATTAGAAAATTTGCACGGATCTATACCCCTATTGTCTTTGCTTTGGCAATATTAGTGATTATCGTTCCTATATTTACCTTAGGAAGTGATTATGTATTTCAAGATTGGTTTTACCGATCTCTGATCTTTTTGGTAATTTCTTGCCCTTGTGCGTTGGTGATTAGTGTTCCTCTGGGTTATTTTGGAGGGATTGGGATTGCCTCTCACCACGGAATCCTTTTTAAAGGAAGTAATTTTTTAGAGGCGATTACTTCGTTAAAAACCTTAGTAACAGACAAAACCGGTACAATGACTGAAGGGATCTTCACCATACAAAAAATTGTTTCGGAAGATCCAGCTAAATTACTCCAATATCTCACTTCTTTAGAAAGACACAGCACCCACCCCATCGCCACTGCAATCGTCGAATACGGACAAAAAGAAAATATCCAAAACCTCAATATAGAAGAGGTAACGGAAATTGCCGGCTTTGGACTAAAAGGGAGCTACCAAGGGAAACGAATCCTCGTAGGTAACAATAAACTGATGGAACAACACCATATTGTACTTGATGAAGATTTTTCCCAATATGTGGATACTTTAGTATTCGTTGCT
>JBOFNI010000280.1:0-2251 GCA_051658845.1 Brevinema sp.
ACAGAAGAGAATTTGGGCTGTTCTGAGTTAAAGTCTCTTTGTAACATCATTGGAAAATGGAAGCGTTTCTCGGCACCTGGAAACTGGTCAGGACTGAAAACTTAGACCAGTTTATGAAAGAACTCGGTAAGTAACAATTTATTCATTTATAAAAGATAAACAAACTTTTATCCATTTTTCATTGAGTGTTTTTTTCCCCAAGAAATTTCATCTCCGATGAGAAAATTCTTCACAAACATGGAAATAACTCTCATTTACTCACAAGATGAAGATTATATAGTCTTAAAATATAAAATGTATGAAGTCGCGAACAGAAGTTTCACAAAGCGTTTCAGACTGGACGAGGAATTCGAGGAGAACACAGTGGACTTCCGAACCTGCAGAGTGAGTAGACTGAGGAGATCGATGATGCTCCATATTTACATTACAGCACGTAGATCTTTCATCTTTCACACTAAACACACACAGCGGAGGATGTTAATGCTCAGAACCTCCTCATACATATCTCTTTACTCCAGATTTCACTTCTCACACACCTGAAGAGCCGAACTCTCCACTTTAACTTCTCCTACAATAACATTCTAATCTGTTTCAGTCTGTTTATCATCTGGAAGGAGGAAAACTTGTCCATGTGCAGACGTGGGACGGTAATAAGCTTATCGTCGTCAGCGAGATCCAGGACGAGAAACTGATCTCGGTACGAACCAACAAACACTTCATGCTTTCACATGTTCATTAAAATCAGGGGTAAAATGATATTTATTGTATTTTATAGACTTTAACATTTGGAGATGTTTCCTGTGTACAAATCCATGAGAAGATCTGAAGAACCACCAGCAGGAGGAAGAATCCATGAAGATGAAGATTAAATATTCTTCTGGACGTCCTGACACTGGAAACAGTTTTTAAAAACCTGTGAAACTAAATTCAATAAAGATCTAAAGGGGAAAATATGTCTGAGTTTGGTGTTTATGTACCTAAGAATCTCACCAAGCTATTAAGAACAATATCAGGCTTTGTTGGGAAAGCTTATGCTGCAGCAGGTAGGGAATAGTATGGGTATGCTTCAAGCCTACCAGGCCGAAAAAGTGTCTAGATTCCTGTGTGGCACGTAGAGGCTTATTCCTGATCG
This sequence comes from Brevinema sp., assembly GCA_051658845.1. GTDB lineage: Bacteria > Spirochaetota > Brevinematia > Brevinematales > Brevinemataceae > Brevinema_A. Next base: position 1,133 of record JBOFNI010000280.1, read on the forward strand.
GCACCCGAGGGCGCTGGCATGGGACCATGCCCTGGGGGTACTGGCGTCGCTCATGAAGCCCCTCTCCAAACCTCTGAGGGAAACTTTAGACAGGCACCTTACTATAAAAACAGTGTTTCTGAGTGAGCATTTGACTAACTGGGGCCCAGGTCAGGAAGCAGACAAACTGGCTAAACCGACCGTCTGCCAGCAGTCTCACCTCACAGGCTCAGCACATAGAGACTCTTTTACAGACCTACCACATAATAGAGACTGTGTCTGTTTCCCAAACTAAAAAAATACACTAAACATCCACACCAGCTCAATCGAAACAATTAAATTGATGTTGGACAAATGAAAAAGTATAAAACACAGAAAAACAACCATTAAAAGTGGGTTTATCCAATATCAGGTCCCCTTTTGAAAAAACGCTGTTTGGAACTGATACAATAACTAGTTATTATCTAAATGTGCTGTGTTCCACAGAAACTTGGCTAAAACTCCAAAACAAATTACTGTTATAAAAATGAGCCGTGTCCAGAAGGTGGCGGTGTTGCGTCAACCTGTAAAAAATTCATAACTTTTCTCATAAAGCAGTTTTTGGGTATAACTCTTATGAACTAATGGTGCTTTATAGAACATTGTTCAAAGTAATAGTTATTAGTGCTAAATCCTATGTGATATTTGTACTCGCCACTTCATACAGGCCACCAGGCCACCATACAGACTTTATTAAAGAATGTACTGATTTTCTATCCGAGTCTGTGCTGCTGCAGATAAAGTCCTGATTGTTGGTGATTTTATTATCTATAATGAAAACTGTTCTGGGATCAGTGTTTCTGGAAATTCTGAAGTGGATTAATGTTAAACGACAAGTCTCAGGTCCGACTCATAATCATACTCATACTCTAGATCTGATCCTGTCACATGGAACTGATGTTAATGATGCTGAGATTCTGCAACAAAGTGTTTATATCTCAGATTATTTTCTAGTCTGGTGTAAACTCCATATGGCTAAAACTTCTGCTCCCTGTTACAAGTATTTTAGAACTTGATGAGGTAATAGAAAATATGGAGCCTGTCTTCTCTAGTATTTTAAATACAGATGTTTCTTTACACTTAGAAAAGATAAGAAAAAAA
>JBOFNI010000281.1:0-2059 GCA_051658845.1 Brevinema sp.
AACTCAGCCGTACAAGAAGTGCTCGTAATGCACTTTTTCGCAATCTTGCTCAATCCTTATTTAAGTATGAAAGTATCAAAACAACACTTACTAAGGCTAAAGCACTCAGACCTATTGCGGAGAAGATTATTACTAAAGCCAAAACAAATGATCTTCATCATCGAAGACAAATTTTAGCAAAAATGTACGATAAAAAAATTGTGGTCAAATTATTTGACGATATTGCCCCTCGTTTTGCGAATCGTAATGGTGGTTATCTCCGGATTACCAAATTAGGTCAACGACAAACGGATGGTGCAGAAATGGCTATTCTTGATTTTGTCGACGGTGAATAAAATATAATTATCATAAAAAAGCCTCTCATAATGAGAGGCTTTTTTATTGTTTATAACAATCTCTATATGAGTAAATTAGTTCATTTGGAGCAAAATTTAATCAGCAAGATATGGGTATTTAACATATAAGCCACCACCGAATTGTATAATGGTGATATTTCCAAATGTTGCTTTAGGGAGGTCTTCCGGACTGAGGCGTGTAATTTCTTTCTTCTCAATTTTATCGACGAGGATTAGATATTCTTTTTTTGCTTTGTATATCGAGGGGATTTGTATTCCCTGTCCGATTAGAACGATACTTAAAAATAAGATACTCAATCCAATTTGAATTTTTTTACTGTTATCTTTTAAATAATAATAAATACTACCTGTTAACGCGATATAAAGAAAAAACTTACTAAATTCTACGGGAATACCATGATACATTGGACTTGCCATCATTACAAAACAGGTTCCCCACGAAGTTGCCCAATACAATATCGGAAAAAGTACATGAGTATCCCATAAGCTATGATACTTTCTCCAGTTTAAAAAGACGAAGAGTGTAATCAAGATTTGGAGATGGATAGTTGAGGGAATATAGCCAGGTGCACTGTACCAATTAGGCGAAGTATAAAAAAGGTGTTTTATTAAAGAGTACCAATATTTTTTATAGCCTAAATCTAACCAATTGATTGTCTGTCCAAAAAAATCCCATTCTTGAGCATTTGCATAATCAGTAATACGATTTTGGCTACCTGGAGCGCGAAGATAATAATACAAAAACCCAGTAGAAAGAACGGAACGGAAAACCAATACCATGTTGGAATGGGTGTTTTTTTGATTTTAAGAAGGATAAAAATTAAGAGGAGTATAGGGATTATCACAATACTTTGCTCATGGGCTGCCCCTGTAAGGAATGCAATAAAACAGAGATGATAGATGTTTATATTAGTTTTTTCCTTAAAGATATTTAAATAATACATTAGGTAGATTAGTATCAGAATTGCGGTAATATAATAGGGAAAAAGGGTAAGTAAATCAGAAGAGTAATACATCATAAATGTTGTGAAAGGAAAAAGAGCACTCACTAATAAAAAGAGTGAAATTAATAAGAGACAAGAATAGGAGATATAATAAGAAGGCTCAATACTCTTGATAGAAATATAGTATAGGCAAAGGATAACAGCACTTTTTATCAAATAATACCAATCCCCTTGTAAAGTATAACGAGCGGGGATATGAGTCAAGAATCGTCCATGCCAAACAAGAAATTCTTGCCATTGAAGGAGGAAAGGATTCCCAGGTTCTGCATAAATAAATTCATGGGGGAAATGGAGTGGAAATAAAAAAGTCAGTAGGAATATATAGATACTAAGGACGATCCAAAATAATATTATTTTTGTATGTTGATTTATTATCATATTATACCTTTATTTGCTTATTTCTTAAATTTATTCTTGAGAAAAGTAAGAGAGACAACGAGTAGTCCAATTTTCTCTCCAACGTTCTTCCCCACGTTCTTTTGGTGAATTTTCTATTCTTCTATTTAAAACAAAAATAGCTTTTTCGGCGAATTCTTTTAAGGCAGTAAGTCCGATTTCTTCCCCCTGCATTAATTCTAAAATCTGAAGGAGTCCCCAACCTTGATGGTTATATCGCTCGGTTTCTTTTACTCCTTCTCCTTTAAAATTGACATAATCAATAAGAGGGTATAGCCCATTCTTAGAATTAGCAACTCGATA
>JBOFNI010000282.1:0-1071 GCA_051658845.1 Brevinema sp.
AAACACTCGGCATATCTTCGATTTTCCCTCAAAGATTCTCAGGCAAAAATTGACTGTCTAACTCATTCTTCAACAAACGCCGCTAAATTATTATCCCATCTTCAAGATGGCGATGAAGTCTTAGTTTTTGCCCAACCCAGTTATTACACAAAATACGGACAAGTAAGCTTTTTCACCGATGAAATGATGAAACTGGGAGAAGGGATTTTTTATTCCCAATTAGAACAACTTCGTGTCAAATTGTATGAAGAAGGATTGTTCAACAACAAAAAATCTCTTCCAAAATATCCGGAACATATCGGCATTGTTACTTCAGCCGATGGTGCAGCCTTACAAGATATTCTACGTATTGCTCAAGATCGTTATCCTTTTGTACAAATTTCTATCTTTCCCTCCTTAGTACAAGGACAACACGCCGTCCCCTCTCTTATCAAAGCCTTATCGACCGCCTTGACAAAAAATTTAGACGCACTTATTATCGGACGAGGTGGGGGAAGCAGTGAAGATTTGGACGCTTTCAACTCCGAAGAACTGGTACGCCTAGTCGCATCGTCTTCCATTCCGATTATTGCTGCGGTCGGACACGAAACAGATACCAGTTTAATCGATTATGTTGCCGATTATTCCGCACCGACACCTACCGGAGCTGCGATGGTGTTACTTCCTGATCGTTTGGAATTATTACAAGAACTATCCAATATCAAACAACAAATCTTATCGGAATTGCATTATCTTTATCGGGAAGAATTTTTAGAACTGGATCGCCTCAAAACAAAATTAATCTCGGATTTCCAGTATTATATTACTCAGGAACGACATGAGCTTCAATTACTCAAAGCCCAATTCATTCATCCTAGGGAGATCTTACAAAAAGGATTTGCCCTTATTGATACCCCTGATATTCAGGCAGGAAAAGAAATTATTATTAAAACAAAAGATTCGACGATCTACGCAACCGTCCAACAGATTATAAGGAATACCGATGAACACTAAGATTCAAGAAGGAGAGCTGATTTATTTATCTCATGAAAAAATCTCTTTTATGATTCCTTTTACCCCAAAAGGAAGTCT
>JBOFNI010000283.1:0-7210 GCA_051658845.1 Brevinema sp.
ACTCTTCTAAAACTTCTGTAATTTCATTACCCCGTTCTCCACAACCGACATAAACGACGATTTTGGCATCAGACCATTTTGCCAGCTGATGTTGAGTAATTGTTTTCCCTGTACCGAAACCTCCGGGAATCGCTACCGCTCCCCCTTTGGCAACAGGAAAGAAAATATCAATAATTCTTTGCCCTGTAAGCAAAGGTTCGGTAGGAAGAAATCGTTTTTTATAAGGACGTGCTTTTTTGACCGGCCATCGATGGGATAATTTTAATTCATGGATCATACCATGTTCGTCTTCTAAAGTACCTAATACATCATCTAATGTGTATTCTCCAGCAGAAACCAGTGATCGTACTACTCCAGAAATATTAGGGGCAAGCATCACTTTGTGTAATACCAATTCTGTTTCTGGAACAGTACCAATAACAGCACCTAGGAGTAATTCATCACCGATGGCAATCGAAGGAGTAAAATTCCATTTTTTTGTACGGTCAAGAGGAGGAACAGAAATCCCTCTTTTGAGAAAAATACTTTTTGACTGATCGGCAATTGCCTGAAGGGGACGCTGAATACCATCAAACATTTGAGATAATAATCCCGGACCTAATTCTACAGATAAAGGAAGTCCGGATCCATACACCACATCGTTGAGTCGCACTCCATCTGTCGTTTCATAAACTTGAATAACAGCAGAGTTGTCTTCGATACTTAGTATTTCTCCAATAAGCTTAAGATGGGAAACGTATACCATTTCCATAAGACGAACCGTATCCGAAACAGCAATCGTAACTAGTGGTCCGTTAACTCGTGTAATTGTACCTATTAATTTCACAAAGACTCCTTTAATATCTGCATAACGATAGTTAATAACTGTTGCTTTCTTTCTGTAAATAAGGTCTCGAAACTAAGATCAACAATTACCCCATCATCCGATTGAGCAATAAAACCCGCACTAATTTTAGAAATTGGCTCAACGACAGCTTGAATTGAGAAAGCAGAAAGAATATTATGAAATATTTCTTGATCGTCTTTTCCGATTATAATCCGAAGATGATCCGTTTGCAGAATATCTATTGTTTTTTGTAACCAAGAATGCTGTATCTGATGATACAAAGGTAGATTTTGTTTAACATACGATAATAATGATGATTTTAAATCTTGTAATAATTGTTCGGAAAACTCATTTTCTGATTGTAAGCTTTTTGCAGCAAAAAGAAAATCTTGTTCTGCTTTAAGCATTTCTTCTCTTTTTGTTAATTGAGTCGTAATATGATATAATTTTTCTTCCTGCTGGCGTTCCAGTTCTTCTCCTAAAGACATCAGTGATTGCGTCAGCTGAATTTTTGCCGAATTGATTTGACCTTCTACTTCTTTATGAACTTCTTCTTGAATATAGTCCACCATATCTTTTAGTGCCATACAAACTCCTACAACTATTGACCAACAGTACGCTTAATCTCCTGTATCAATCGTTCTCCTGCGTGAAAATTCCCTTTAGAAGAACTGATTTCTAAAATAATAATGGGATTCTTTGTTAAACGAACCTCATCTATTTCTTTTTTTAAAGCTCTAGAATAACGAGCCGAAATAATAAGCATTACAATATCTTTTTGACGGATTGTTTGATAAAAAATATCAAGTAGTTCTTGGTGGTCGTTTGGGGAAACCACTTCCATTCCTGCTAATACAAAAGCTGGAGAAATTTGCTCACCCACCAGTGCTAATACTCTCATACACTATCCCAATATTAGACTAATTTTCCTAGGATCATAATCGCCACACCAATACCGTAAATAGCAATCCCTTCGGAAAGTCCGACAAAGAGTAAGCTAATACCAAGCATTTTAGGATTTTCACTCACTGCTCCAATCGCAGCCGATGCAGACATTCCTGTCGCAATCCCCGTACCGATACACGCAAATCCCACGGACAAACCAGCCCCTAAAAAGCCCAGTCCGTAAGCTTCTGGTGCAATTCCCGATTGAGCTTCTGCAGCAAAGAGAGGACTAATATTAAATAAAGAGGCTATAACAAGAGCACAGACAATAAAGAAAAATCCCGTAAATCCTCCAATAACAATTTTTGCCATAAAAGCCGGAATAACAGCATGTTCTCTTTTATAATGAAATGTCGCCCCAACCAAACAAGTGAGACAAATAATCCCTACAAGATTCCAAAGAGAAAGCATAAGACCTCCAAAATGATAGCCCTATAAGATTCTATCATTAGTATATAAAAATTTTATTATTTGATCACTATCAACTCACATAAGCAGAAAGTACCTACCTATATAAGTATAAACGATATCGTATAAAATGTCAACCTATTATTTCTCGATCAATCTCTTCTTACATTTTTTATACTTGAGAATATCCCTTGAATTTTCTTAATAAATATGGTACAATAACAATATTTCTCTTTTTAAAGAGTATCATATTCTATTAATTTCTGCCAAGACTATAGTTAAGATAATAAACAAAATACATTACTAAAAGGATTTTATGCCTAAAAATACTATTTACGCCACTTACTTTCTCTATAATGCTATTTTTATCGAACAAAAACTGGATTCTGATGAGTTTGGAGAAGAAGAACGTCAGGAAATCATCAATATTTCTTCTACATCGTTCCTAAGTATTCGAGCATTTATTAATAACAATCAAGATATGATCCATACCCAAAAAGATATCAAAAACAATTACCCCAGAGCTTTTTCGACTCTTTATCTGGACACTTTACAAGATATTATTGCCTTAGATAATAATATCCATAACTATTTGGATAGAGAGTTAGAATATTTTTCCTCGTTAGGTAAATACTACTACGATAAATCACAGCAGTATTTTCACAATAACGAACTCTCTGATCCCGAAAGTTTTTTTTCATGGACAATGTTTCATATTGAGGCAATGCTCCTCTTAGATCAAAGTAACTATTCGATAGAGCAAAGCTTAGTATTAATTCAAGGACATGAATACGAACAAGAACTGAGTGATATTATCAAAAGCTGTCAATAAAGATCATCTGTGTTGCTTATAACTTACCGAGAGCGTTCGCTGATGATTCTCTCAAGAAATTAAGTGATCTTTATTAAAAAACAAATCCTTATTTTCTAAAAATAACTGGACTTTTATGATAAGATCATCTATCATATATTCAAGAATTTTATTCAAAGAGAATGATTCTAGGGCTTTTTGCGATGAATCTATCTTTAGAATCTTAATATTACAATAAGCCTAATGAAAGAGGAAAAAACATGCCCTATAACAGTATCATTTTTGATCTAGACGGTACGCTCATTGACAGCGAAAAACGAAACGCTTACGCCTTATTGGAAATTCTAAACAATAAAGGACATAATCTGATTATTGAAGATGTCCTACCCAAGATGGGAAGAACCGGTATCATTATTTTAAAAGATTTTGGAATTATTGATGAAGAAATTGACGAATATCTTAATGATTGGATTAAAGCTGTCTATAACGAAACACAAAAACCTATTGAACTATTTGATGGGATTACAGAGATATTAGAGGTACTGTCCCAAAAGAACATTCCTTTAGGGATCGTCAGTTCTAAAACAAAAGTAATCTATCAGATGGAACAACAATATCTCAATATCGATCATTATTTCCCTTATATTATCTTAGCCGATGATACAGAATTTCACAAACCCCATCCTGCTCCTTTACTCAAATACTTAGAACAAAGCAAGTTACCTGCCCATGAATGTATTTATATCGGCGATACTTATTCAGATCTTGTTTGTGCAAAAGAAAGTAATGTTGATTTCGGACTAGCTTGTTGGGGTGCGGCATCCTTATTTGAACAAGAAACTACTATTCATCGCTTTCATCATCCTAGCGATATTTTAAGCATATTATCTGTCTAATAACAAGTACAACTGCTATTGATGAGATTTTTTAGCGTTATCGAAACTGGCTTGAGAAATATGGCAATAACCACTTGGATTTTTATCTAAATAGTGCTGGTGATAAGATTCTGCACGAGTATAATTTTTGATCGCATCTACTTCGATAGCAATTTTTTGATTGTACGATTGTTGCAATTTCTCTAAAGATCCCCTAATGACCGTTTTATCTGCAGGATCTTCATAATAAATCCCCGTTCGATATTGAGGGCCTACATCGTTCCCTTGTTTATTGATCGAAGTAGGATCAATAATTTGATAGTAGTAATCCAACAGCGTTTCCAAAGATACTTGATTGGCATCGTATTCGACCAACACCGCTTCAGTATGATTAGAACCTCGACAGACTTGTTCATAGCTGGGATTGTCGGTATCTCCATTCACATATGCCGTTTCGGTACTGATGACTCCTTTAATCAAAGAGAAAAACTTCTCGACGCCCCAAAAACACCCACCAGCAAGAATAATTTTTTTGATCTTCATTGTTAACTCCTAAAAAATTGTTAGCTAAGATTCTGATTATGATGTCTGATAAATCGAGCGACATGATCGGGAAGTTTTTTATCCTTGAGATTGTAGGTTTTTTCGGGAATAAACATCGGTCGTCTTAATACTTCCGTATGGATACGGGCAATATACTCACCAATAATCCCTAAAGAAAACAAGATCGCTCCAAAAAAGAAGACGATAACGATCATCAAGGATGCCCAGCCTGCTGTTGCTATTCCCAGAATTTTGGACCCCAAAACATAGACTAAAACTAATCCAGCGATAGCAATCGAGAACAATCCCAAAAATTGAATAACTAAAATAGGAAAATAACTAAAAGAGAACACCGCATCTTTAGCTAAATTAATCATCTCTTTCCAACCAAATTTTGTCTCTCCGGCAAAACGTTCCGGACGTTCAAAGATCAATTCTTTTTGCTTAAATCCCAACCAAGAAACTAAAGCCCGATTAAATCGGTTGTGTTCTTCCATTTGGATAACCGCATCAACCACTACTCGATCCATAAGCCGAAATTCTCCCACATCCTGTGGCATATCTGTATAAGATATATGATTGAGGAGACGGTAAAAAAAATAAGCAGTCAATCGTTTGAGGATTGTTTCTCCAGCTCTTCTGGCTCTTCGTCCATAAATGACATGATAACCCTCTTGCCATAATAGAATCATTTCTGGGATACACTCTGGAGGATCTTGTAAATCAGCATCCATCAGTACTACGGCATCACCAGAACAATAACACATACCAGCATAAAAAGCTATTTGCTGTCCTCGATTCATTGCAAAAGATACGACTTTGATATGGGAGTCTTGTTGGGCATAGTCTTGTAATAATGTTAAAGAGCGATCCTTAGAACCGTCATCAACAACAATAATTTCGTAATTGAGGATTTGATATTCTTTCATTTTTTCGCTCAATACATCCAAGGTATGGGTAATAACATTAGCTTCGTTATAACAAGGAATCACCAACGATAACATTTTGTCCATTATTATCTCCTATATTTTAATATTATATCTAAATTTTACAAACTTTGTCAAGTAAATCTATTGACAATACTAAGTTATTCTATTATAATCTTACAGAATGCTTTCCATTATTAATAACATTTAAAATCACTTCTATATTTAACAACTCTTCATCTAAGATACAATTTAATCCTATAAAAAAATTTACAAACCGAGGCGTATTAATGATTTCTTTCTTACAAATCAAAATACTAAAACACCCTTATATAAGCTTATTACTGTGTAGTTTCTATTTTTTCTTTTTATTGATTTTTTCTCAAACCCATGGTGGATGGATAGGCGATCTCTATGTCTATATCGAAATTGCTCAAAATCTCCATAGTGGTGGTGTCCTCTATCAAAGTGCTATTGACACCAAAAATATGGGATTCTTTTTCTTTTTTTATTATATTATCTATCTTCCTTATGCCCTAATATTTAGTACAATGGAGTATTTTTTTCGTTGGATGGGGCTCTTCTTAAGTATCTGGTATTTTTTGACTTCCGTATTGATCTATCGTATTTTATTACCACTTTATAACAATGCTCTTGCCTTACTTTCCTCTTGTTTCTATTTTGTGTTTCTTGCAGCAACGCCTCATTCTTATTTCGTCAACCAGCCTCAAATTGCTATCTTTTTTCATCTATTGCTGATTTTTGCAATTATGCAACAAAAAGACACTCGCTATTTTTTGTACGGTTGGATTCTAGGGATTTGCTTTAGTCTTGCTTCTCCCTACGCTTTTTTAGTCCTTACTATCCCTATTCTCGCATTGATCTCCTATACTCAGGATAAAAAATTTATTGCTGTCGTCCAAAAAGGAGGAGTTGCTTTTTTAGGCTTTCTCATAGCTCTTCTTCCTTTTGTATGGTATTTGCTCTATACAGACAGTATCGCCGATTGGTGGTATTGGAATTTTACATTCCCTACATCAATATATTCTTCTTATACCAGTACTTACGGTACTCAACAAGATTTTAATTTCTTTTCAAAATTAGGAAATGCACTACTTTCTATCTTTGGAAAATCCATAGTCATCGGCTCTAATAAGATCGATACCATCACACAACATTTGCTTATCTATACGCTCTGTCTTGCATGGATTGTAAAATTCATTCAAAAAAAACCAACACTCTCCCTTCAAGAAAAAACTCTATTAGGGATCAGTGCCTTATCGTTAATCCCACGATTAGGATTGGTTCGTTGGTACTCTTCTTATAATATTTATCTTGTTCCCTTAGTAATCTTACATATCCCGTTTGTGTGGAACATCTTATCTTCACAACAGTCTCTGAAAAAAGGCTATCAACATACTCTAATCCTTTGTATGAGTGTCGCTCTTTTATATGTACCACTCCGTTACTTTTATCTGGGGAAAAAAATTACCTATGCCGAACCGATCAAACAGCTTACCCTATCTAATCCTAAAAAAACACCAACCGTAATGCTTACCCAATGGGCAGGATATACCTATAGCACACATTGGAATCATGTCTACCACAATTTTTATTCTCATTTTGACTATTCTTATCAACAAAATGTATACAAACACAAACCCGAAATGCTTTTTATCAGACAATTTATACTCGAAAATCAATTCAGCGAAGATAGACAATTTATCAATTACCTTGATACACAGTATACTAAAATCTTCCATGATCATCTCACAGAAGAAAGCGGAATAGTAAATATTTATATTCAAAACGATCAAATATCTACGTGGAACAATCTTCCTAATTTTAGGAGAACTAAGTAATCATGAGTAAAAAA
>JBOFNI010000284.1:0-2730 GCA_051658845.1 Brevinema sp.
TATTAATGGGGATTTATATCATTCCAAGATTTCTTCACCCTAAAGAAAAAAAATCTGTCGTCGTTGTTATTGATCCTTTTGAGCGTGTCCGAAAAAAACTCAATATCTTAAAAGTACAAAGTACCGAGCTTTCGGAAGATACTTATAAAGATTTCTTTGTTGAATTGTCCGAAACCATTCGAGAATTTCTTTCCGAGACCATCATCCCTCTTGCTTTAGAACTGCCGACACGAGATATTATGATGACCATGAAACAACTCAAGCTCGAAAACGAACTTCAAGAAATTATTTCATTACTTCTCAAAAATACCGATCGTGCCAAATATGCAAAGCAGATTTTTGCACAAGAACGTATTACTGAAGTAGTGGACGATAGTTTTCGGTTGGTAAAACTGACTCAACAAAAATATGATAGGGAGAAAGCCCATGAACTTCGAAAACCCTAATTACCTTTGGCTCTTACTGATTATTCCTATTTATATTATTTGTCGCTATACCCGTTTGGGAAAAGGCATTTGGCAACCAGCACCTTTTCCTTTCCCATGGCTTTCTCTCATTCAGAATCGTCAAAAAGACTATGTTGCTCTTATCAGTGTCTTCCTCAAAGATCTATTACTGTTGCTTTTAGCTATTGTGTTAATCATCGCTTTAGCACGCCCTCGAGGAGGTTCCGCAGTCGTTAATCAAAACAATTTGGGAATTGATATTATTTTAACCTTGGATCTCTCTTATAGCATGACTTATATTGATGAACCACCGTCAAACGCCAGACAAAGCAGTTTTTTTGGAACATCCACATTAATTGATACCAACGGAGATTTACAAAAACAAACACGATTGGAAATTGCTAAACGGGTGATTAAAAACTATATTGACAAGCAGGAATTCAATCGGATTGGTCTTGTTAATTTCGTTGGTTTTGCCATGACCAAAGCTCCTCTCAGTACCGATAAAGAACTGTTAAAAACTATTGTTGATGAGATTGATTATCTTAATGATGGAACAACGGCAATCGGATCGGGTATTCTCACTTCTCTCAATCGATTAAAAGATTCTACAGCAAAAAGTAAGGTCATTATCCTACTCACTGATGGGATTAACAACGCAGGAATCGTCGAACCGATTACCGCTGCAAATGCTGCCAGAGAACTAGGGATAAAAATTTACACGATTGGTTTAGGAAATACGGAAGGTGCGTGGCGTCCTTTAGATAACGGTGCTTATGCCTACAATCCTGGTCGGGAATTTGATCCCGAAACCCTTCAAGAGATTGCTAATATTACCGGTGGCAAATATTTTGAAGCATCCAGTGAAACAACCCTTCAAGACGTATATAACGAAATTGACAGTTTAGAAAAAAGTGAAATTGAAGTGAAAAAACGGGTTTTATACGAAGAACAATTTCGTTCTTGGCTTATTGTTGCCATGATTTTATGGATCTTATGGCTTATTCTTCAGGTACTTATTATAAAAATTCCTTAACATTTAAAAACAAATTAGAGATCCATAGATAGAATCTATCGATCTCCAATTTTTATATTAGTAATTTTATTTGTGTAAAAGATGTCGATAATTACTGCCTTTGTATTCAAAGCGTTTTACTTTTCGAGTAGAATTTTTATGCAGTTCGTCTTTTTGTACGGAAAACGATCGAATTTTTTGATACATTTGTAAACGATCATTCACCGAACGAACATGAGTATTAACAGATTCCAATATCTCAGCACTATCCGGATCAATATTTTCTTGTTCCATTTTCAAAATATCTAAGACGATCAAGGCACAAGGAATTTCACTAAGATTAGTGTCTGATTCGGTAACACCGATTACAATAGACTCAAGAACATAAGGATGATCGTTTAATCGTTCTTCGATTTCTTCAGGATAAACATTTTTTCCACCACCGGTAACAATGATATTTTTATAACGTCCTGTGATATAGAGATATTCTTTTCCTTTTCTTGATTTGATATAACCCATATCTCCTGTTTTTAGCCAGCCGTCTTCTGTCATCACAGCTGCAGTAGCATCAGGATCATTATAATAGCCTTGCATGACGTTTTCTCCAAAAACACAAATCTCGCCAACACCGTCAAGATCAGGATCTAAAATCTTCCAAGAAACTTTTGGAATTGCATTTCCTACGGATTTGTTGTCGATAAATCCGATCGGATCTCCAACAGAAATGACGGGAGATGCTTCTGTTAATCCATATCCATTGGATAAATTAAATCCTAAGACAGCATAGCCTTTTGCTGTGCTGAGCGATAAGGGTGCTGCTCCAGAAATCATAAATTTTACGGTATGAAGCCCCGCTTTTTTTCGTAAAAAGGCAAATAATTTTTTTCCCACATGATGCCCCCCAGTAAGGAGATAACCCAGTTCTGAAATTTTAAGTAGGAGATAAATAATTTGTTTGAGTGGAGCTTTTAAAGTAGAAAGGTTACGATGAATCCCTTCTAAAATTTTTGCATATAAGGTCGGAATTCCTGTCATGATCGTTACTTCTGTCGTTTTAATTGCATCAATCAAACGATTGGGTTTAATAGAATCTGCATAAGTCATCCCTGCACCAATGGACAACATTGTTAACTCTACTGAAAATTGAAAGGTATGGTGTAAAGGAAGTACACTCAACATAATATCTTGCTCCTCAAGACGTGCTGCCTGCCACAGATTGTTTACTTGTTGCATAAAGTTACTATTACTGAGCATAACTGCTTTAGGAGA
>JBOFNI010000285.1:0-1841 GCA_051658845.1 Brevinema sp.
GCTAAGATAATAGTTTGCATGAAATTCCCTTGTAGGTGTTATTTTCTTTTTAATTAATGATTTAGAAGGGTTTTTATCAATAAAGAAATATTGCTTGAATAAATTTTTATTTTTGTTATAATATAATATATGTAGGAGGTATATCATGAATCAACCTACTTTAAAAAAACTAAAATATACCTTATTGTGTACAGAATGTCTCATCATTATTTTCTTGATAGGAGCGGTGTATTATTTTTTCCCTAATATCATTGCTAGTTTATACCAATTTTTACGGGATTTAGTTTATGCTATTGTTGCTCCAAGTTTTATGTATTAGTAAACTTCACAATAAATCCTCGTGGATTTTGTACTAATTCATAAGATGTAATGTTTACTTCTTCTAATTCTTCTAAGACGCTATGCCCTTTTAAAAGATAAAATTCTGAACATAAAGGTGCATGGTATTTTCTCCATAATAAAATATTTTTTATAGATGAAAAAGCTCGGCTAATAATCAACGCTTTTTGTTCCAATACAATCTTACCATTTAAATTTTCAATCACCATATCCAAATCAAATTTAGCATTACACCATCTTAAAAAGGACAATTTTTTTTCTACAATATCGGTTGCCGTAAAATTAATGCCAAGTTTTTCTTTTTTGTTCCAAAAAGCAAGAGGAATAATAGGAAACCCCCCTCCGGATCCAATATCAATGACTTGAGAATATCCACTTTGTAGAATATGTTCACAAAGAGATAAAGAATCTTGAATATGTTCCTCTAAGTTAGAAGCCTCTTTTTTTGAGATAAGATTATGAGTCTTATTCCAATAGAGAAGTTCTTGAATATAATCTTCCATTTATTTGACCTTCTTTAATTATATTTGATTCTAGTAGCTATTGTAATGACCAGATATAATATGTTATACTATTAATAGATAAATATAAACTTTTTTATGACGATGGTTAATTATATAATATCTGATTAAAGATGTAAATTTTTAAAGGAAAATTTTATAAAAAGGAGATCCAGATGAAAATTTTTATCTTATGATTCTAATAGTGATTGTAATGACTAGATATAATATGTTATACTATTAATAGATAAATATAAACTTTTTTATGACGATGTTTAATTATATAATATCTGATTAAAGATGTAAATTTTTAAAGGAAAATTTTATAAAAAGGAGATCCAGATGAAAATTTTTATCTTATTACTGTTGTTAAGTTCTTGTACACTCACCAATAATAAAAATACAAATAAAATACTAACAAAAAATATCCCGAGTACGGATAAATTTGTCAAAGAAGGACGACCTCTTAATAGAGCATTATTAAGAAATTCGGTAAGAGAGGTAAAAGAAGATACAACATACAATCTTATCGAGCGATTGTACGATACGGTATGGTATCAGACAGAGGAAGAATATGATGACGGGATTCTAGAAACAGAAACAGAATTGGTTATCTTCAACAACAATTCTTCCATGTTAGAAAGAGAAATTGAAAACGGTATTATGGAACCGATAGAAGACGATGATTATAGTGTGTTATCGGAAATTATGGATGTTATAGTAGCTGGTATTTCTGATAATACACGGAACGCTGTAACAGTCAAGCATTTATCAATTGATGAAACTGAATACAAAGGGTATTGGTTGAAAGACGAATACAATCTTTATATTGTAGAAGGTGATACAGCAGTAGAAGCTAAACAAAACCTTGAAAGAGTAATGAAAAATCCAAATTTAGCTGAAGTATTAGATACTGATCGATTTTTATTATCAACAAATATTTAAGAAATAAAAACTTCCGATTTAATCGGAAGTTTTTTTATCGGTAAATAATTCAATCAA
>JBOFNI010000286.1:0-8821 GCA_051658845.1 Brevinema sp.
GCTCTTTCAAACATTTGCTTAGAAGAGTCGATCATCGTTACATTAGCTTCATAAGAGCGGTTTGCGGCGATCATATTAACCATTTCTTCAACAATATTCACATTAGGATAAGCCACATAGCCTGCCCATTTACCACCGGAAATTACATCGGGATGGGTAGGATCGTAAACCATTCTAGCAGGCGCTTCATCCTTTTCCACAGAATTTACTTTTACTCCCCCTCCCATTTCTGCTTGGAGAGCATCAGGGATATGAGGTGTTTTGAAAACAGGAACTCCTGCTCGAGGAGTTAAGACCACACGAGAACGTTGATAAGGGCCACCTTCCGTCGTACGAGTAGAATTGGCATTAGCAATATTATTGGCAATGACGTCGATTTGAAGACGTTGAGCACTCAATCCTGTTGCTCCGATATTCATACTGGTAAATAAACCCATAAGAGCCTCTTTCACTATTTGTTTTTATCTTATTATCTCATCGCAAGATCAAGAAGTTTAATATTTCTACTGTATAATTCCATCATCAGATTATAATGCATGGTATTTTTTGATGCTTGAGCTGCTTCTACATCAATGTCTACGTTATTTCCGTCATTACGATAAGAAGTATCGTATTCCACACTAATACGAGGAGTTACGGTTGTAAAATCGATCTTTTTATTAAAATCAATATGCCGACTGTCCGTTCGGTACGTTTCCAAACGAGCCGGTTTTTCCGAATCGACAGCACGGCGTAACTGTGATTCAAAACTGAGTTCTGCTCTTTTATAACCTGGAGTGTCCACATTAGCGATATTATTGGCGATTAATTGTCGTCGGAGGGTAGTGGCTTGCAATCCTAATTCCAGCATTGCGGAAGAACGCCCCATGCCTGATGAAGTATTACCAAAAATCATTGCTACCCCCTAATATAAAAATCTCTTTCTCTATAATTTTCGGATTTTTTTTGTGATCCTTGAGATTTTATCAAGAAAATATTTTTTACACTTCGGATGCACGGTACTGAAAAGATAAGAAACGAGCCTCCACCCCTGTTCCTGTCATATCATGTACCCCCATCCCTACAAATGAACCTGTGAAGCTTAGAGGGGAAACATAGTCATCAGATAATTTATACAAGGAACATTCTTGAGCAATATTGATCCACTGTGCTTGACTATTTTCTCGATAGGAAAATCGAATAATATAATCATCTTGGCAGATACATCGAAGTTTTATTTTTTCACCTGAAAAAGGGATATCAATAAAATTGGTATGATAAATAGTACTTGCTTTATTAATCGGCTCTTGTTCACGAATTAATAAACGAAGAACTTGCTCTCCATAAACATTTTGAGTTCGTCCCAAGTAATAAAATTGACTTTCATCATAGCGAACAATAAGCCCTGCCATACTTTGAAAAGATTGAGGCAAAAAATCCAATTCTATAGCTACTTCAAATTTTAATTCAGTAATTCGACGCACAATCTCTGATTTGGCAAATACACTTGTAGGCGAACCTTTACCGGTAATTACTAAACCATCTTCAAAACGATGCCATGTTCCATCAATATGGGAACGTACTCCTGACCAATATGGAGCAAGTTTTTTTTGCTTTTGAAAATTTAGAAAATTATGATCTTCTTGAAATACTTTTGTTTTTAAAGGTAAAGAATTTATCGGATTTTGAGTAATAGCCCCTTGTTGATCTATAGCAATTGGCCAGTCATTGATCCATGAAATCTGTTGAATCGCCGTTTCTCTGCCTAAAGGGCAAAATTTAGATTGAGGAATAGGACGACTACATAAATATGTCATAATCCATTGATCTTCATGAGTACAAGCAAAAGAGACATGACCTGATTTTTGAAGACGTAAACTTGCATCATAAGAAGAGGTGATAAGAGGATTGTACGGACTTGATTCATAAGAGCCTAATATATTTTTTGCACGTGCAACACAAGCCATATGCCCCCAGTCAGTCCCACCTTCTGCAACAACAAGATAGTAAAAATTATTTCTTTTATAGATATGAGGACCTTCTGAATTGATTGATATACCACTATTTTTAAAAATTTGGTGAATGTCACCGATACATTTTCCTTGAATAGGATCAAATTCTTGAATAATAATTCCATTAGTCCAATCTTCTTGCTCTTGACCTCTAGGATTCCAATTAATACTAAGAAGCCATTTTCTTCCATCATCATCATGGAAGAGATCAGGGTCAAATCCTCGACTATGTAGATAAATCGGATCTCCCCACCCTTTTTTAGGATCAGTGGTCGTTACTAGAAAATTATGGGATTCTAAAAACGGCGTTGCTCGATTTACTGACCAATCCTTAACATTCGTATAGACTAACCAATATACATGATCTGCATAACTTAGACCTGGTGCCCATACTCCTCCAGAAGATGGAACTCCATGAAGATCTAATTGACGATAAGTTGTTAATGCTCCTCCTAGAAGCTCCCAGTCTGTAAGATCTTCACTTCGATAAATACGCACTCCAGGAGTATATTCAAATGTTGATACCGCAACATACCATGCATCTTCCCCTCTAATAATACAAGGATCTGGATTAAAACCTCTAAAAATCGGATTAGTATTCATAACAAACCACCTTTATTACATTGTATACACTATATAATATCCCTATGGTGTCTAAACATCTAGTATTATTTATTAAATATAAAGACTCTATATTTTTATTATATATACCTACCTGTGGTTTGTAAATTATTTATTTAAATTAGTTTACTATCCACCACCAATACCTATTATTAAAAAATAGCCTATTGTAACAATTAATACAAGTGCAACTATTTGTAAAGAGTTAAACTAACAAGCAATATCTATCAGAAATAAGGATAATAGAAAAAACAGCATAGAAATTAAGAATACAATCATTTACAGTATTCTGGGATCATTATTTGAACATATAGAACTCAAAAAAATACAATCCTTCCCATCTTTAAAGAAGGATTGTATCATTTTAATAATTTTTATAGAAATGTTTTTCTCAAATGATTTGTAAGATCTGTATGAAGATCTTGAAGTTCTGTGGCATAATTCGGAGATTCATTTTGGGGACTTCTATCATTCACAAAACGTCCAAGATTTTTCATTCCCCACCAACGAGCAGTATCCTCATCTAGTACTTCAAAGGCACCCATATAGGAATCCCACGTTTTTTTATCAACACGTCCATCTCCGATACCTCCTCTTCCACCACCTAAAAATCCTGCGTTCATTATGGTAAAGATAGATTTTCCTTCAAGAAGTCCTTTTGGTCCTTGTGGTGTAGATGTATAAGCAAATCCAGAAGCAAACACTCGTTCCATATAGCCTTTAACGATCGCTATCGGAGTATCATGCCAATTCGGATAAGCAAAAATAATATAATCCGCTTCTATGACTAACTTTTGCTCCACAAGAAGGTCTTCCGGTACACTCCCTGCCCCATCTTTTTGATAATAAAATTCTTCTTCAGACAAAATAGGATTCCAATTCATTTTGTACAAATCTCTTAGTTCAACCTCAAAACCTTGCTGTTCAAGATAATCTATCGCTTTATAAGACATATATGATAACACACTATAATCTCTTGGATCTCCTAAGACAAATAATACTTTTTTCTTATTATTTACGGTAAACCCTTGTGGCTGCGAAACAAATACTAAATTTGGTGGTACTATAGTTGCCGATGTCTTTGTATCACTCTCTGTCTCCTGACCTGAAGCTGAACTCACAACATCTGCTGTTTGTTGAGTACAAGAAACCAATAATAGAAAAGTGAGACATATTCTAATAAACATACAAATACTCCTTAATTATAATAAATATTATAATATATTATAAAACATTGTCAATAAATATATATAAAAATATTGAAAAAAGATATAATCCTCATATCTGGAAAGTATTTTTTAATTTAAATATCTATATCACTTGAAATCAATAATATTGTTGTGTTATCATATAGCATAGTGATATATTTATTCTAAGAGGGGGTTTTTATGCAACATACTATATATTTTAATAAAACATTACATGAGCAATGTTTATCAAATCCTGAGTTACGGGATCTGTTATTTGAACTCGGTTTTACTCATATTAAAGATGATGAGGTTTTTAATTCCGTAGGAAAAGTCATGACAATAGCAAAAGCTATTACTATGGGAAAACAAAGTCGGGAACATGTTGTATCTTTTTTTACTCAAAAAGGATACCTAATAGAGGAGTAATTTATGAGTGAATTTTTAAGTAACCGAGAATATCGTGTTAGTATTCTTAAAGAAATCCTTCAAGAACTTCATCATGGAAAGTCGGTTGAGGAAGTAAAAAATAAGTTTGAGATTACTTTTGGTACAACGAGTTATGCAGAAATTGTTGATACAGAGCAAGCTCTTATCGATAGTGGTGTTGATGCTTCTGAGATTCAGCGACTATGTGATGTCCACGCAGCTGTCTTTAAAGATAGTCTTCTCAATCAAATGGTTGGGGAACGAAATCCTTTAGTTGATAAAGGACATCCTATTAATCTTTTAAAAGCGGAAAATCGTAAAATAGAAGAAAGTATCATTAAGATTAGTCAACAAATTCAACAAGAAAAAAAAGATTTTAAAGAAGAGCTTATTGTTCTTTTACAAAATCTTTCAAGTCACTATTCAAAAAAAGCAAATTCCGTTTTTTCCTATCTCGAAAAAAATGGTGTTGTTGCTCCTACTCAAGTAATGTGGGGCGTTGATAACGAAATTCGTGCTGCCATAAAAACTATTATAGAATCGTTTGATACTGTTGATTTTACAGAATGTCAGACAGCTCTTGAGCGTGCTAATGAAATGATTTTTAAAGAAGAGCATATTTTATTTCCAATGGCCTTAGATAAAATTTCTCATGATGAGTGGATTGCAATCTCTAAAGATTGTTTGGATATCGGTTACTTTATTAAAGGTCGCCCTATG
Source organism: Brevinema sp. (assembly GCA_051658845.1). Classification (GTDB taxonomy): domain Bacteria; phylum Spirochaetota; class Brevinematia; order Brevinematales; family Brevinemataceae; genus Brevinema_A. Next base: position 4,949 of record JBOFNI010000286.1, read on the forward strand.
CAATTTGTCGATCCGAATGCATCAGTCCCTTCTTCCGCTTATATTACTGATGATGGAACAATTGTATTGCCATCGGGACATTTTCAGCACTTAGATGAGCTTACCGGTTTATTTAACGCCTTGCCTTTTGATATTACTTTTGTTGGAGCTGATAATAAGGTACGATTTTTTTCTCAAACAGCAGATCGAATTTTTCCTCGCTCTCTTTCGATTATTGGTAGAGATGTGTCAAACTGTCATCCACCGGCTAGTGTTCATATTGTTGAGGAAATTGTTGAAGATCTTAGATCCGGACGCAAAAATAATGAAGACTTTTGGATTCCCTTTGGTGAAAAGTTCATATTGATTCGTTACTTTGCCGTACGTAATACAGAAGGTGACTTTTTAGGTACTATTGAAGTAACCCAAGATATTAAACCTATTCAAGCAATTACAGGGTCTAAGCGATTAGTCGCACCTGGAGAACATCTATAATCTAAAAAAAAATAGCATCTAAAGATGCTATTTTTTTATGTAATGTTAGATTAGCTTATTCCAATACAAAAATAAAATAATGCTAGGTAAAACTCCCATTATAAGAATCCCTTACATCAATAGAACATACAGTTATGGAATATATTAATTTAGCTTTTTTCTTATAGATCATTTTTCTTAGATTCAATATACTCCACTAAACTTTCCAAACTATTCACGGTTTTTGTAATACACCCTTCAACAAATAGATTCATTCTTCCATCAATAAAAGAGCGAGCCTCTTCATCAATAGCAACCGTAAGAATATTACAAGCTTTCGCTATTCCTAACTCAGCACATGCTCCCACATCCAAGACAGCACCGTCTGTTACAAATACTAGTATATCACAGGTAGTTACTGCGTTAAAATCTCTTTCAAAAATTCCTGCTCTAATATCTTCAATTTCCTGTATAGAAGTAGCTTTTTTCATCAGTTCAGCACTTTTACCTCCATCTCTTTGAGGTAAAAAAACATCATGCCCCAACTCTTCTAATACTTTACAAATTTTTTCATTCCAAGCCAATTCTCTTGGATTAAATAATGGTGCTGCGATATAAATTTTCACCATTTCCTCCTATCATCTATTATTAATAGCTCAATAAGAATCCTTACATTCTCCTTATATCATAGTATACATGGGAGTATTTTGTCAACACATCTATTTTCAAAAGTTTCTCTCATCAATAAAATCACTCAATTTTATAATAATAAATCATAATACAAATTTTACTCTATTTGTTTTGAAAAAATTAGGGAAAGTTGGCCTTAAAAACTCCTGTTTTTCTATCCCTACTTTGGTGGGTAATAAAAATTCGTCATCTAAAGAATCCTATTTTTCTATGTTCCTTAAATAACCCAAAGATTTTAGATTGATATGTGATAATATGGGTGAGATAGAAAAAGATGAGGATATTGATTAAAAATCAGTAACCGTCTATGGTAGTCTATTATAAGTATGCATTACAATTAATATCCAATTTATTCTATGTAGAAAAATCGTTATTATTAGAAAGGGTAGAAAATATTTCAAGTATGTATTTACTCATGATCTCTGTTCCATTGCTAGAAATAAGCTAGCGTAGGTAGATGTATAGAAAGGATCAGGCCAAATATCTTCTTTAGGATAAACCACTCTTTGATCTAAATCAAGATCTTTTTTGAAGAAGTAATAATAAAACTTGCAAAAAAAAATAAAAATATACTTGACAGAAGATAGAAAATCGTATATAATAATTATACATATCGCGGAGTAGAGCAGTGGTAGCTCGTCGGGCTCATAACCCGGAGGTCGGAAGTTCAATTCTTCCCTCCGCAAAGCCTTTGGGTTTCAAGCCTTATTAGGCGGGATAGCTCAGTTGGTAGAGCAGAAGAATCATAATCTTTTGGTCGGGGGTTCAAGTCCCTCTCCCGTCAGTATTATAAACTATAAAATAGTTTGGAGGTGTAACTCAGTTTGGTTAGAGTATCGGCCTGTCACGCCGAAAGCCGCGGGTTCAAGTCCCGTCTCCTCCGATACCCAGTAGGGTGAGTCAAAACCATCACTTAATTGTGATGGTTTTCTTCTTAATGATATCTTATATTATACCATTCCATACCTGATTTAATCATTTTATTATAGATTTTCATTTTGATAAGACTACTAACCATTTTAATTCTTACTTATCTTCTTTTTCAAATTGAGCAATATTTATCTCTAGCATTATGATAGTGTGAATGGGATAAAAAGTCCTCGATAAAATACAAACACTCCACAAGTTTGTACAATATTATTTCATGATTTTTGGTATCTCTACTTATCCTAAATGTTCTATAATATAATACAATAAAACATATATTTTTTAGGTAATAAAATCATTCTGTTTATATTTTCAAATATCAAAAGCAATAATATTGATTTAAGTGTTTTAGAGAATATTTTACTCTGTATCAGAGTAAAATATTAGTTATTCCAAGCGATAATTTTTGTAGATCATTTGATTGACAATTAACGATGAGAAAGCTATAATAATAGGATATAGAAATAAACATTTCAATAAGAAATGAATTGGAGAATTATATGGATCGTAATACCACTAGAAAACGGGGGATTATCGAAAGAATCGGATCAGCATTGCCAGAATCAAATATTTTATTCCTAATTTTAATCGGGATCATCATGATTGCCAGTGCTTTTGCTCAAGGCAATCATCCTTCTGCTGTTCCGGATTCAGATGATTATACCGTACGTAATGTATTATCTATTGAAGGAATGAGATGGATTTTATACAATATTCAAAATAGTTTCCGTAGCTATCCTCCTCTATCAGTAATCGTATTTGGGACCTTAGGATTTGGGTTTGCTGAAAAAAGCGGATTACTGGGAACTTTCATCAAGCAAATCGGTTATTCGACTTCTGAAAAGCTCATTCTTCCTGTCATTATTTTTATTGGAATTAACAGTTCTATTGCTTCTGATGTTGGCTATATTGTATTAGTTCCATTAGCTGGTGCATTATATGCAGGTTTAGGGCGTAATCCCTTATCTGGTATTGTTGCTGCATTTGCTGCCGTATCTGCCGGATTTGGTGCATCTCTTATCCCCGGTACCGCAGATGGTTTAGTAGGAGCTATTACAGAAAGTGTCTATGTCAATACATTTAATAAACCTTTTCCTCTTAACATTATTACAATGAACTATATCTTTATGTTTGCATCTACTTTCTTTTTAACAGGCTTCTTGGTTATCGTTACTCATTTTTTTGGAAACCGCGTAGAAGCCTATAAATACACTCTTCCTGAAAATAGTATTACTATTGGAGCTCTCACAGATCAAGAAAAAAGGGGGCTTCATTCTGCGTTAATTGCTTTTGGCATTACAATGGTCGTCTTAATTGTAGGCTATTTTATAGGAATTTTACAGCCTTATGTAGATACAACTGGTAGAGCATTTAATCCAATGTTGGATAATCTTCTTATTATTCTTATCATCCTGTTTATTTTTCCTTCTCTTGCATATGGCTACACACTTGGAACTATTAAAAACTCAAAAGATTATATTGATCTTTCTGTACAAGCGATGGGTAATATTTCTTATATTATTGTCTTTGCAGTATTTGCAGGAAACTTCCTAGCAATTTTTAACTATTCGGGTTTGGATAAATTTGTGGCTAATTATGGAGCCCTTTTCTTAGTTCAGGCAAATATTCAAAATCCAGTATTATTAATGGGAAGTTTTATTATTATTAGTGCATTTATTAATCTTTTCTTAGGATCTGCAAGTGCTAAATGGGCAATTTTAGCTCCTATCTTTGTTCCTATGTTAATGATTGCTTCCAATAATACAATCGGCCCAGAAGTCATCCAAATTGCTTATAGAATAG
>JBOFNI010000287.1:0-1597 GCA_051658845.1 Brevinema sp.
TTGCCGTCTCTCTCCCGTCTTCGTGATAAAGGGATTGGTAAAGGAAAAACCCGTGAAGATCATGCCGATTTTGCAAACCAATTATTCGCAGCGTATGCTCGAGGAAAAGAAGCAAAAGAACTGGAAGCAATCTTAGGGGAAGGGGCATTGACACCGGATGATCAAAAATTTGCCGCTTTCGTCGAAGGATATGAGCGTAAGTTTATCGCACAAGGAGAAACCGAGAATAGAAATATTGTTGAAGATACGATGACTATCGGTTATGAATTAATGGCGAAACTTCCTATTGCCGAACTAAAACGTGTTCGCCAAGAATATAAAGACAAGTATTTAAAAGAATATCTTGAACAAACCGGACAGTAGGAGGCTTTAATGATTCAGGCCAATCCTAACAGAATGGAGCTTCAAGCTCAAAAAGCCAAGCTTCGTACAGCGACTCGAGGGCATAAGCTTCTTAAAGATAAGCAAGATGCCTTGACCAAATTATTTTTAGAAAAAGTTCATACAGTAAAAGAACTTCGAGAGCATACAGAATCCGAATTAAAAAGAGCTTATTCCTATTTTATGATTGCCCGTAGTGTGATGGATCGAGATACAGCCAATATGGTTTTTGAATCGTCCAGTGCGGAAATTTTATTAAAAGCTCAAGTGATTAATACCTTGGGAGTTCGTTCTCCAAATTTTGAATTTGAGCAAAAAGGCTCTCTTCATGAATATGGATTGGTAGGGACTTCGGCTGAGGTGGATTCCGCTTTAGAAATTTTTTCTAATGTTGTACAAAAGTTAATCGAGCTTGCAGAAATGGAAAAACTCGTAGAACTTTTAGCAATAGAAATAGAAAAAACTAGAAGACGGGTGAACGCTTTGGAATATCGTTTGATTCCTCATACTCAAGAAATTATCCGTTTTATCGTGATGAAGTTGGATGAAATGGATCGATCCAATTTAGCGCGTTTGATGAAGGTTAAAGATATTGTCCGTAAAGAAGCTTAATAATATTCTAAATCAATAAAAACCGGCTTTTAAAAGCCGGTTTTTATTGTAGTTCTTAGATAAAGATATTTGTTGCTTTCCTTTTATTAGGAATAAATTTTAAAATTATCAATTAAATCTCAGGATTGATTGACTTTATCGAAATATTAATTTATAATATATTGAATCATTTTTATGATGATGAATAGATTATCTCTTAACATTGCTGATAAAGAGATAAATGCTCTTGTATTCTTATAAGAGTGGCTTTTAAAGATATATTCTGGCACTGTCTTATAAAAGCATTTTCTAAGTTTTAATATCTTAAAGTTTAGAAAAAAAACAACCCAAAATCCAGAAATGTGGTCTTGATTTTTGAGGGAATCTATTATAAATAAAAGTCATTATTTGTTAATATTCTATTGACAAATGGTGCTTTTTATATTAAAATATAGGATCTATATAACTAAATATAGGTTTGATATGATATCAAAAAGTGTAACAGCTTAATTCAAAAAAGAGGTTTGTTTGATGCCTACAATTAACCAGTTAGTGCGATTTGGACGAAAGACAGTTGAGAGAAAAACAAAATCTCCTGCTCTTAAAGCGAATCCTCAGAGAAGAG
>JBOFNI010000288.1:0-9728 GCA_051658845.1 Brevinema sp.
TATTCCTTAAAAAAACAAATTTTATCATTACTAAAAAAATAAATTAGGAGAGATCAATGAAAAAATTGATTATATTTACTATTATAATGTTTGTATTTGGTGCTTGTGCTACGCAAAAAAAAGAAATTAATCTTACGTATGTCAAGTCCCCACTTAACGCTCCCGCAATTGTTGCTTATAAGAAAAACATTGTGGAAGATGCCTTTAAAAAAGAAGGATTTTCTGTTAAATGGCACGAAATTAATTCCGGTGCACAACAAACAGAAGCTATTGCTGCTGGATCTGTTGATATTGCAACAGTCCTAGGTGATACCTCTGCCGTTTTAGCTTATGCAAACGGTGTAGACTTAAAAATTATCAGTATGTTTGGCCGAGCCCCTAAAGCCTATATGCTTTTTTCCAAAAATCCAAATTTCACCAATATTCAAAACATCAAAGGCAAAAAAATTGCAGGTCCTAAAGGTACCGTCCTTCATCAATTATTACTTGCCGCATTAAAAAAAGTAGGCTTGACTATTAATGATATTGAATTTCTTTCTATGGGTATTCCCGAAGGATTAACAGCAATGGAGACGGGAGAAGTAGACGGAGCATTATTAGGCGGATCAGCTACTCTATTAGCCGAAAAAGCAGGTGCTACACTTGTAACGGATGGCGAAGGATTATTACAAGGTTCTACTGTTATCGCTGCTAACGGTCAATTTATAAAAACATATCCTCATCTGATTGATCTTTATTTAGAAGCTCATCAAGCTACTTTAGACTATATGAATACCAATCCAGAAGAGAGTTTAACCATTGTTGCTGAAGAAATAGGGCTCAGTGAAGAAGAAACTCAAGCCATGCTTCCATGGTATAATTTTAATCCTCAAGTGATGCAATCAGATCGTAATAATATGTTGGATGTTCAAGAGTTTTTGATTCAAGAGAATCTTTTAGAAACACCACGTGATCTTGCAGAACTCTTTTTATAAAATCATTTATCATGGTAGAACGATTTTTAGTAGATCCTTATTCTTTAGATAAAAAAGAATTAGCAGAATTAATACATAACGTTACTGATGATGAACTTCAATTATTGATTAAAAAAGCAGATCAGACCCGAGAAATTGTTTTTGAGCAGAAAGTATTTATGAGGGCTTTGATCGAAATCAGCAGTTATTGTAAGCAAAATTGTTTTTATTGCGGATTAAGAGCTTCTAATAAAAATGCCGAACGTTATCGGATGAGTCTTGAGACCATTATAGAATGCTGTCAAGCAGGTTATAACATGGGATATCGGAGTTATGTACTTCAAGGTGGAGAAGATAATGGACAATCGATCGATGATATTTGTGAGATTATTCGACATGTTAATACTACATTTCCAGATTGTTCTATTACTTTATCTGTGGGTGAAAAATCAAAAGAAGAATATCAAGCTTTTTTTGATGCAGGTGCTCACCGATATCTTCTAAGACATGAAGCCGCTTCTCGCCGACTCTACGATCATATTCATCCTGCATCAATGAGCTATGATAATCGGATGCAATGCCTTAGAGATTTAAGAGATATTGGCTTTCAAGTAGGTGCAGGCTTTATGGTAGGTCTTCCTACTCAAACGGTAGAAGATTTGGCTGAAGATTTAATTTTTATTCGAGAATTCAAACCTCACATGGTAGGAATAGGTCCGTTTCTGGCTCATAAGGATACCCCTTTTGCTCAGGAACATAACGGCACTCTTAGACAAACATTATTAATGATCGCTTTAAGCAGAATCCTCTTACCAAAAGCCCTTATTCCTTCAACAACAGCATTGGCAACTCTTGATCCTATGGGAAGGGAACAAGGTTTTACTGCCGGTGGGAATGTTGTTATGCCTAATGTTTCGCCCACAGATCTCCGTAAAAAATATATGCTTTATGATAATAAAGTAGGAACCACCGACTCAGCAGCAGACAGTCATCGATTGGTAAGCAATCGTATTACAAAATATGGCTTTAATCCAGATTTCACGAGAGGAGATCATCCGGATTTTGAAAAAAAATTTCGGAAACCCTAAATGCGTACAGGAAGAGGCGAACGATATCATATCTCAATTTTTGGACCAACCAATAGTGGTAAATCAACACTCCTTAATGCCTTACTCAAGCAAAATATTTCTATCGTCAGTCCACAAAAAGGCACTACAACCGATCCTGTTCATAAAAACTTTGAGCTTCTGGATGCTGGTCCTGTGGTATTTATTGATACCGCTGGATTTGGAGATGATACTCTATTAGGTACAGAACGAGAGGAAGCGTCAAAAAAAATCATTACCAAAACAGATTTAGCGTTAATTACTTTAGATGCCACAGATATTCAGTATGACTTATACAAGACTATCGCTAAAGAATGTGCTCGTTTGCATATTGAATCTTGGTTGATTTTTACCAAAAGTGATTGTCTTGATCCTTTGCAATTAGAAGAATTACAAGATCTTTATCCAGATGCTCAGTTTCTCTCTGCATTAAATCAAGAAGATATTGATTTGTTACTAACTCAACTTACTCAACATATTATTTCAAAAAATCAAGAACACAAACTCATCGGAGATTTATTGCCGTATCGATCACGAGTAGTTTTAGTTATTCCTATCGATAGTGAAGCACCGAAGGGAAGGATTATCAACCCTCAAGTACAAGTCATTAGAGACGCTTTAGATCATGGTTTAGAAGTGATTATTGTGAGAGATACCGAACTGGAACAAACTCTTAAAAATCTCAATTATCAAGTTGATTTAGTCGTTACCGATTCTCAAGTATTCCAAGAAGTCTCAAAAATTGTCCCAGAACATATTTATCTAACAGGATTTTCTATCTTATTTATTCGCTATAAAGGAGAACTCAAAACATTTGTCGAAGGATTATCTATATTAAAAACACTCACAATACAAGACAAGGTCGCTATTGTTGAGAGTTGTTCTCATAATATTAGTTGTGAAGATATCGGACGTTTTAAAATCCCTACCCTTCTCAAAAAATTTTTAGGATTTCAGCCTTCTATTGATTTTTTTACCGGTTCGGATTTTCCTTCCCATCCAGAAAAATATAAACTAGTAATTCATTGTGGTGCTTGCATGACCAATCGTCAAACGGTGCTTTCTCGGATGACTATATGTTTGGATGCCTCGGTTCTGTTTATTAATTACGGAATTTTATTAGCTTATGGAGCAGGAATACTGGAGCGAAGTCTTAAAATATTCAAAGACAAGGGACTATACTAAACTCTTGTCATTAAGAGCAATAATCTCCTCTATTATTATATTTTACAACAGTAAAGAGGATTGATATTCGCAAGTTTAATTGATCAGATAAAAATTTTAAAAATATCTTGACAAACTATCCATTTTACTCTATAATATAAAAACAATAAGTACAAAAAAAATACTAAAAATAGGGGAAATCATGCAACAAAAACTTGACTTTTTTCAAGAAATCCCTAATATAATGTCACAGCACAGCACAGCACAGCACAGCACAGCACAGCACAGCACAGCACAGCACAGCACAGCACAGCACAGCACAGCTTAACTTAAACTTTGTCTTTTTTATTTTTAAATCCCTTAGATTTTTTCTAGGGGATTTTCTGCGTTCTATTCTTAATCAAACAATCGAGACTTCTCATCTCTCTCACGCTATTATTCGTTCTTTCAATTTCTTCTTTCGTAATCTAATCATCTGTCCCAATATCATCAATTCAACAATCAATATTGCTTATAGCAATAAAAATTATAGGAGGATTTCTATGAAGAAGTCTTTATTAGCACTAAGCGTGCTGTTTATTTTAGGAGCTTGTTCCGTCGCTCCTAGCTCTGAGGTCAAAGGGTTTTTAGGTGGAAAAACTGTTGAGGTTCCATTACTCGGAGAGGGTACATTCAATGCTGATGCAACAGAATTAACCATCGCTGGGGAAAAATTCAAGATCCAAAAAGGTAGCTCCTCTACTTCTGCTACTTATAAAGCTACAATTAATGGTTCAGAAGTAACCATCTACCTCACAGAAATTACCAAAAATGGTGGAAATGTTGAATCTAAAGGTATGGGTGAAGAATTCGATGGACAAAAAGTCCCATTTCTCATTGTAAAATAAGCTTACTTTCGGTCATAGTATACTAATATCCTATCTCCTATGATAGATTATTATAGGAGATAGGATATTTTATTAAAAGTGGAGGATTCCAATGAAAAAATCTAATAAAATGATCCATATAATCACTATGTTTACATTAGTGATTAGTATCGTATCTTGTGGAGCTATCTCTAGAAAAGATATATTCAATCAAAAAGTTACTATCAAAGATAAGGTCAGTGGCGAAAGACTATCTAACGTCCAAATAACTGTCAATAACGAAGTCGTTGGTGTTACTGATGATAAGGGACAAGTCGTTTTTCTTGTTTCCGAACTTAATTACAAATCAACTTATGATTTAAAAATCACTAAAGACAATTATGCAACGATTAATATGAAAATTGCTAATAAAGTCGGTGGCGGTTATGCTTTCATGGATTCTGTCGGTCTTCTCTTTGGTCTTATTCCAGGAATTATTAATTTGTCTGTTGATGGGGTAACAGGTGAATGGTATACTTTCAAAAAACGCCTTGTATTAAAAATGCAACCTATTAACACAAAATAAGATATCCTATACAAAATCAAAACATCAATAATGATACGGCTATTGTTTGAATAGAATAGATAACAAATAAAACACATATTAAATATGTGTTTTATTTTTAATAGTTAAATTGATTTTTTTTAAAAGATATATTATATTAAAAGGATGAAAGGAATAATATTAATTTTTTTGCTTTTTTCGGCATGTTCTACGATTGATGAAGATTTATTTTTTCAACAGGCTGTTGGTGCATATAATCTAAACGCCACAGGGGTAGGTTTTCTTTTAAGGGAAAATGAACAGAATTTACTCCCAGATACTCGCATCGAATTTCGAGGGAACGGATTATTAGTCGCTATTATCAGTGATACTGAAACAGAAAATATTGCCCAAATGATCGAACTTAAAAAAGCAAGACAAGGATTATTTCGTCTTTCAAAGACCGATCGCTTTGTTGCAATGGGCTTGCAAGGAGAACTATGGATTTCTACCACAAATAGAGAAACCAGACCCGAAAACGTATTGTTTGAACATCTTGTCCCAATCGCTACAAAGATCCCAACTCAATAATTCTCTTGATTAAAATTCCCCAAAACGTAACAACTCCAAAGAATGTGGCATCCGAAACTTCGCTCTCTTAACGGCATGGGCAAAGAAATATGCCAGTTCATGACGACGAGGATGTGAAATATTTTTGCCTTGAAGAAACTCCATGGGATTATTCAAAGCATCCGATAAAAATCTTTTTGTAGAATCATGAAGTTTTTCTTGCTCTGGAATATAGAGCCAACTTTCGTTCCCCAAAAATTTTGCTAAAAAAAATAAGACGTATTTCTCGTCTAAATTTTGATCAAACAAACGAAAAGCCGATAATAAATCGTGATAATATTCAAACAGATCATTTTCTAGAATCATCATATCCAAAATTTCTAAGGTAAAAAAAGCAAAACCCATCGGTTTTAATTGTGCTCGAATATTATCAATAGAAAGAATCGATTTCGTATCACTCAACAAATAGCGTTCCGAATTTTTTGCATGAGTAGTAATTAAACCTTCAATAAAAGCTCCGGAAACAAATCCTGCTCTTCGTTTGCCCGTTTCTAAGGCAGCACCATAAGCAGTTAGAGTAATTTTACCCATTTCGGAATCCAAAAAATTAAGAATAAGATTCCCTGCTCCAAATCCTCTTTTTGATAAAATCACCCCTTCACACAAGCGTTGCATTTTTAAATTTCTTCATCCAAGGTATTTTTTAACTCATCCCCATGAAGCATCTCTTCTAGAGGAGCACCCGGATAAATTTTTTCTACGAGAGTGATTGGTTGTTTGCTTGTACTCGGTGCCATAATTCCAAAAGATCCACTCCCTAAATAAGCCAAATAATTTTTATCAACCAATTTATCCTTAACCGAAAGTAATACTTTTTTATAAACACAATCAAAATGAGCTAATTGATCATGATCATAGTCATGAAGAGCATACATAATTTCACGGATCGGCTTATGACAAATCGGACAATCTTTAGAAAGATTGATTTTTACTTTTGGTGTTTCTAAGATTGTATCTTCACTCGTCGGATTTTCTTCTGTTATTTTTACAGTTTTTATCGCTTTACTTTGTTGTACTAAGGAACTCATAAGTAGTTCCTCCGGATTGAGTCCTTCTAAGATAGACATTAAATCCGCTTTTGTTTCGGGTAACTCTTTACCTCGATTTTCGATATTCCAAGTAGGTACAGATTCTTTTTGGTGATGATTTTTTTTACCATGCTTACGTTTATATTGATGTTGAGATTTATTTTCTTTTTGTTCTTTAGATTTGTCCACAAGAACCTCGTTCTGTATATTTTGATTTATTATACTATATATAAGAGAGTTTTGTAAAGATCTTATCTCTAAATCTATAAAATATTTTCCTAATTTTTAAAAAGATGGGATTTTATTGACTTTTTATAGGAATATGATATAATTTATAGAAGAGGTATTCATGAAAGGGATTGCGATTCCTAGTCAAAACCGTAATAAAGATATTCCCATTGCCGATTATCCCTTACAGGATTATTACTATATCCCTGTCGAAGAAAAACTCCATATTAATCTTGAAGAGTATGTGTATGAAGGTCAATTATTGACTTCAACTCGTTATATACTTAACCATAGCCCAGTATCAGGAACGATCACTAATATTCTCAGCTATCAGCATCAACAATATATCGAAATTCAGCGAGACCTTGTAGCACCTCCTCGAGTATACACTCTCTCCCCTCCCCAAGGACAGCCTTCCGAGCTTCTTTTGGAACGAATTAAAAACGCCGGTATTAACGGTATCGGCGAAAATGACGAAGTCCTCCATTTAAAATTACAAAATGCTCAACAAAAAACCAAATATCTCATTATTAATGGATTAGACACGGAGCCTTTTGTAAGCAATAATCTTTTAGAAGAAAAAATACAAGAAATTATCCAAACGATTTTCCAACTAAAAAATATCCTTCAAGCAGAAGAAATTATTATTGCGATTACAAAACATCCTACGCTAAAACAAAAAATCGAAATGCTCTTATTTGATAAAAACATTAAAATTATTGAAACTCCTAATCTCTACCCTCTATATCGGGAGCGATTATTAATTGAATATCTGTTTAATAAAGAAATCAGTAGATTTCAAGATACGCTAAAAGAACAAATCACTGTACTTAATATTCCTACGGTATATGCTATCTATGAAGCTTTATTTTATCAGAAACCTTTTATCGAAAAAATTATTAGCATAGAAGGTGCCTACTGTCTTACCCATGGTAATTTCAGAGTAAAGATCGGTACTCCTATTTCTGCATTTATGCGACCCTTTTCGATCGAAAGTTCCTATGTGATGTTTTCCGGAGGCCCCCTTACCGGACAACTATTAGACAAAGAAAAAAGTTTAAGTAAAAAAATGAGTTCCGTGATGATTTTCGAAGGACAAGCTCTCCCACAAGAAACATTCTGTATCTCCTGTACTCAATGTGTCCAAACTTGTCCCATAAACTTAGAACCAATAAAACTCGTTGATTTTATCCGACATCAAGAACATGATCTAGCAGAAGAGTATTGCGTTGATCAATGTATTAGTTGTAATATCTGTAGTTATGTTTGTCCATCATTTATTCCTTTAGGACAGATTATTACCGACTATCTGAAGGAGAAACCCAATGCATAAAGTGTTTGATAAAGTATTTGATATCGCTCCTTTTTTCCATAATTCATTATCGTCTCAGTATATTTATAAAAATCATCTGAGAGTGCTCATTTTTTTATCATTAGGTACTGTTATTAACTATGGATATATTTTTCTTCTCCATTTTATAACAGCATATCTACTCTCTTTTATAATCGTATGGTGTTACCAATTTTTTAAGAAATCTGTTCTTTTTAATACCGAATATTGGCAGATTAGCACCTTAACTTATATTCTCTGCCTGCCCCCATCACTCCCCATCAGCTCTAATATCATAGGGGTCATTGCATTATTTTTTTTAGGTTCTCATATCTTATTTGTCAATCAAAAGTTTATTATTAATCCTATACTAATCGGTATTATTGGTGCTTATTTTTTTAATTTTAATTATTATGACGAATCGTTTATTCCAGCGTTACCTTACCTGATAAAATCCATTTCCAGCCCAAATCTTTCTTTGATAGAAACAATTATTAATGCTAACCAAATGATTGCTGGCGATCTCGCAGGAGCACCAATTCAAGAGTTTATTATCCCATATTTAGACAAAAAATCTTTGTGGTGGCTTATTCTTTCTCCTATAAGTCCTTGGTTTGGAACAGGATCTATTTTATTACTAATTCTCGTTTATTTATTTTTAAGTATTAGCAAAACGATTAATCCTATTCCTACACTCCTTTATATTACAGGGTATCTCAGTCTTACCTTTCTCTTACAATTCACCCACTACAATATGATTGATCCATTAGCCCCTCTCTCCGAAAGTGCCCTTTGGTTTTGTGCCGTATTATTAGTTTCCAATAGTATTTCCCTACCAAGTACGATAAGTGGTATGTGTATTTTTACCCTAACAGCTTCATGGATTGCTGTCTTGTTAAATTTCCGCCAACCCTTGAGCATCAACTATATTTTTGCTCTCACTATTACAAATATCGGTAGTTCTTTTATCGGCTATCTATCCCAAGACCACCCCTTTAGTATCAAAAAATCAAAAATCGTTGTACCTTCTCACCAATCTCCAAAACGTTTTCGTCTCTTAACTGGTATTCTATTAATTTCTATTTCATTATTCCTCACTTATTTATTATTTCAATATTCTCTTTTAGAAAGAAAACAAAACTACTATAAAACAATTGTCCAACAGTTTTTTCCAGAAGACATCGTCCGACAGTCTCCAAGTAATCCTCTTATTTACTATATTGACGATTCCTCTACTATTATTTACAGCAGTGCAGAATTATATCGATCATCAGCAGATCTCTTAATAGCCTTCAGTAATGATATTATTACACAAATCGAAATTATCAAATTGCAAACCGCTCATACTTATGATAATAATATTGAATGGTTAAATTTATTAATAGGTATGAATATTGAAGAACTTCCTGATTTTCTACAAAAAAATCAACAAGAGATTATTCACCGACGTAATCCTCTAATGATTAAGACCCTACAGAAAGCATTATTACAGGGTAGGATTATTTATATGCAATCCAAAGAAGGAGGAGAATAGTGTCTTTAAAAGTTTCTCCCGGACCTTTAGTGCGATTTTGTTTGTCTCCACTAATCTTTATTATAGACAGTGCTTATCAAGGGGTTATTGCTGGTATCGGAGTGTTGATTCTCTACCCTTTTATTTCCATGACGATTGAAGGTTTAAAAAAACATATTCATACAACAGATGCTTTTTATATTACCTCATTTGTGGGGGTGTTGAGTGGTACTTTTTATATTCTTTCAGTGGGGATGATTGATTGGGGCTTATACGAACAGCTTGCCTTTACATTTCCGGCTTCTATGGCATCCACTTCGATGATTATCGGATGGCTGGAAGATCATGAGCAAGAAAAAGAATCT
This sequence comes from Brevinema sp., assembly GCA_051658845.1. Classification (GTDB taxonomy): domain Bacteria; phylum Spirochaetota; class Brevinematia; order Brevinematales; family Brevinemataceae; genus Brevinema_A. Next base: position 9,707 of record JBOFNI010000288.1, read on the forward strand.
GCCCCTTTTGTAGAAGGGTTAA
>JBOFNI010000289.1:0-10215 GCA_051658845.1 Brevinema sp.
AATAAACATTTTAGGTTGTAATTTCTCAAGAAATATCGCATAATGATAAAATAACGATCCTCTAGTATCTTCTAATCCTTTTTTTTGACCAGCATAGCTAAATGCTTGGCAAGGATAGCCTCCTGACAATAAATCTAACGTACCTTTTTTCATATCGAACATTTGTTCCAAATTTTCTTGAGATAATTGAGTAATATCTTGTTCTAAAATCCTCCAATTTGGTCTATTAGCTCTTAGTGTTTCACACGCATATCTATCTATTTCAACAACTCCAATAGTTTTAAAACCAGCTTTTTCTAATCCAAGAGCTAGACCACCTGCTCCAGCAAAAAGCTCAAGGACAGTAAACTGTTGCTTAGTTTTTTGATTAGTGTTTTTTCGTGTTGTTATAGGATTGATTATTGTCTCTATACTCATGTATCGTTCCTCTATGTTTCAATTAAATCTTCTAAAATTATACTATATTTCTATACTGTTGTCTAGGATTTATTTTCTTGATTACTCTACTGAATAAAAAAAGACCCTAGAGTTTGCTCTAGGGTCTTTTTTAGTAATAATTTTATTTTAAGGCATCTAAAGCCGGAGTATAAGCTATTTTAAAAGCTTCCGCCACACCTTCGTAAGTACAATGTCCGTTATAAGTGTTTAATCCTTCGAGGATTGCTTGATGTTTTTCACAAGATACCTTGACTCCTTTGTTAGCGAGGATCAATCCATAAGGCAAGGTAGCATTGGTTAATCCTAAGGTAGATGTTTGAGCAACAGCACCGGGCATATTAGCTACACAATAGTGGACAATATTATCGATGACATAGATAGGCTCACTATGGGTAGTTGCTTTAGAAGTTTCAAAACATCCTCCTTGATCGATAGCAACGTCTACAAGTATAGAACCAGGTTTCATTTTTTTAAGATCGTCTTTTTTGATAAGTTTTGGAGCTTTTTTTCCAGGTAGCAGAATTGCTCCGATGATCATATCTACGGTAGGCAATAAGGATTCGATACTGCCTCTGTTACTGATTAAAGTTTTAATCCGCATATCGAAAATTTGATCGATATATGCCAAACGTTCGGCACTAATATCGAGGATGGTTACGTCTGCACCCATTCCGATAGCGATTTGGGCGGCATTAATACCAACGACACCGCCTCCAATAATCATTACTTTGGCTTTTGGAGTGCCTGGGATTCCTCCCAATAACACACCTGATCCTCCGAAAGTTTTTTCGAGATATTTAGCTCCTTCTTGGGGAGCAAGTCGCCCTGCGATTGCACTCATCGGTGCAAGACAAGGAAGGGTATGATTGATGGCAATCGTTTCATAAGCAATAGCATTGATTTTTTTTTGTAAGAGCATATGGGTCAGTTCTTCATCTGCTGCTAAATGTAAGTAAGTATATAGGATTGATCCTTCTTTAAAATAATGGTATTCGGAGGGAATGGGTTCTTTTACTTTGATAATCATTTCGGCTTTATTAAACACTTCTTCTTTATTAGTAATAATAGCTCCGGATTTTTGGTAGAGATCATCACTAAATCCGATAGCACTACCAGCATCTTTTTCTATATAAACTGTGTGCCCCGCTTCCGTGTATTCTTTGACGTTAGAAGGGGTCAAACCTACTCGGTATTCATGAATTTTAATTTCTTTTGGACAGCCAATAATCATGGTATTCTCCTTAAAATAATATAGCATTTATTATATTCTTTAAATTTTATAAAACTATTAATCTATGATTAGATTTTTGTCTTTTTTATAAAAAATAATTGTTAATAATATTATATTTACTATATCGACAAGATAGAGACAAATCTTTAATACCATTTTAGAGAAGATAGGACTACTATACTTATTAAGGAGTATCTTTATCTCTTTTCTCGGAAATTTTACCTCAAAATCCTTTGAAATAGATCTTGACAAGTATTAGATAATTCGGTATAATATTAATTAATAGTCATAAAGAGAGGAGTCATAATGGATCGTATATCTCGTATTCAAAACATTATTCGCTGGCAGGAGCTTTATCAAGAAAAAAAAGTATTAGTGGCGACTTATGAGGCAAGTGAACAAAAACTTTCTAAATTAAAAGAAGAGAGTGACTCTACTCAACAAAATAAAATAAATCTTACGCAACAGCAGGTTTTATTAGCTCAAAAAATCACTCAAGAAGAAGAGCGACTGGACTATATTCTTACCCAAATCGACAATATGGAAAAAGATAGAGACAATCTTAAAATGTCTCGTCAGATTAAGTCTTGGGAAAAAGATATGGATCGCTATACTCAAGATCGTGCTGTTATTGAAGCACAATTTTATTATGACAAATCAAAAATGGGGGATATGACTCAAGAATTGGAAACAATTGAGCAAAATATGTCAACATTTTTAGACGAAATATTAATCTTAGAAACTGAGATTAATAAGATCAAAGCTGAGACAAAAGATGAAAGAGAGTCTATCGAAAAAGAAATAGAACAGATTTCTTCGGAGTTTGACACCCATTTTGTTCAATATTTTGATCGATTATTACTCAAAAACAATGGAATTGTTATGGCAGAAATTGAAGAGGACTCTTGCTCCGGATGTAACGTTCTTTTGCCCACTTCTTACCATGGAGGAGATACGCTCCAAGATTCTGAGGATTCGGCATTGCTTCAATGTCCTAATTGTTTTCGGTATTTATACTATTCTGAAGATATTTAATTTTTCTTCTTTGATTAAAGAAGAAAATCTAAAAAAAGCACCGCTTCAAGCAGTGCTTTTTTTTTAGATAAGAGCAATAGCATCAATTTCTACCAAAACATCTTTTGGAAGTCTGGATACTTCGACAGTAGCACGAGCAGGATAAGGTTCTGTAAAATAAGAACCGTATACTTCATTAATTTTGGTGAAATCATCCATATTTTTAATAAAAATACCACAACGGATCACTTTAGAAAAGTCTGTACCAGCTTCTGAGAGGATTGCTTTAATATTTTCCATACTTTGCTTTGTTTGTGCAGAAATATTGTCGCTAATTTCCCCAGTCATGGGATCGACAGGGATTTGACCTGATATATAAACCATTCCATTAGCAACAATAGCCTGAGAATATGATCCTATTGCTTTTGGGGCATTTTCGGTAGAAATTTGTTTTTTCATCATAACTCCTTAAAGGGTATTAAAATTTTTTAATTAGAATAACAATCCTGAAAAGATGTTATAAGCTAATACTTTACTAAAATTGGTGTACGCACGATAAGTACTAGTCGTTTTAGCTGTTTCTATAAATAATAACTCTGTATTATTTATCTACCGTACGATCTTTTGTTTTGTGTAGGAAGATATTTTGTTAGATCCCAACCGACAGCAAGGTAAAATTTGTACTCATTTAAAGAAGAATTAATACTGGCGATATAGTTGTTTCTTAAGGCAAAGTATAGTTGTTTCCAGTGGAGTTGTAGACCCGGTAAACTAACAATAAATGTCAATCCGGTATTTGGAAAAAATGTTTTTAACCCAAGACCAAATCCTAAAAAATCTACGGTTAAAAATAGATTTTTGGGTAAAGTTAGTTCTAAACCATAAGTAACAAAAGTGTTCCATTGTAAACCAATATCAAACATGGTAAAAATAAGCTGAGAATCGGTCGTTAGTTGATGACCGATAGGTACTGCCGTATCAGCTGCTTGAGCAAAAGTTGCCGTATATCCGATTCCTCCACCAAGTTGGAGGTAGGCACCAGTACCAAATCCTACCAAGCCGTATACTTGAAGTCCGTGATTAGGGACAACCGCATAATTTATTTGAGCGATAAGAAAAAAAATCGCTAATCCTAAAAATCTTTTCATTGATTACTCTCCTTTTGAATAGATTATTTAATAATTTTTTAAGTACTCTGATTGTTTTTACTAAATGATATATTATTGATAAAATTTACTAATAAAATTAGAAATTGTCATAATTTTTATAGATTATAACATGATTGATAAAATTATGTCAATATAATTTCTATATTGTATATTGAACAAGATATCTTAAATAATAGATAAAGATAGCATAGCAGATAAATAAAATACTAAACTGGATACATTTTTTACGAATGATAAGGGGAATATTTTTGGATAGGTTTTGATAAATACGATTGAAAATCTCTTCGTTATCCGGTGTGAACTGAATAAATGCTGTAAATTTATGGGTGAATTTCATTGCCGGATGTATTAATACTTGATAATGGTAGTAATAAAAATTCCTCATATCTAATCTCAAAGCTTCATGAATATTCTTTGTCAATTTCAGGTAAGAGAAGAAATAGCTTACTTGATAAAAATTAATCTGTATTAGTAATTGGTGAAGGGCATAACTTACTCTTGTTATTCCAATAATACTACGAATAATAATGAAAGTAATGACGATTTCTTTTGTTGGGGTCGATGGATAAAAATATTTAGCAATAATGATAGCAATAAAAAAGATGATTTCAATGGTAAGTTCTCGCCATAAAACTTTAGATTGTTTGTCAATCATAAAATTAATTTCTTCAAGCTTGTTGACGACTTTTTTCTCAATCATACTATCAGTAAGATAATTGACAGTGTTTTGATAATCTTGGATGATTGATTGAAATTGTTTGACAATAAAAGTAATTACTGCTATATCATCAAGCCACCCCCAAATAGGGGTAAAATCAGGGATGAGATCAAAAGGACTAATAACATACAAAATAGCTGCAATAAGGATGACCAAAATTTTAGGATCTAATTGATATTTTTCCTTTAAAACATCTTTTACTAGGTTTAGAATATTTAATAGGTTATTACCTTCTTCTTTGAGATTGGAAGCAAGTTTTTGAGCTTTCTCTATTTGAGTTTCGGATAATGTAGAATTTTTAAATTTTTCGAGTTGTTTTCTTAAAGTTTGTTCTGTGAATTTCATTCTTACAAGCTTCCTTAAAACATATATTTAATATATTATAATAGATTAATGTAATTATATCAAGCCGGCTTGATCGTATTAAAGCCTATAAAAATAAGATAGAGCCTGATTTTTGATAAAAATCCTATCTTCTTGTATAATAAGTTTATGAACAAATTAAGTATTATTTTTTTATTACTTTTGAGTTTGGGGGCTTGCTATCGTATCCCTCAACAGGCTGAAATCGAATACCGAAGTAGATTAGAGAATGCACTTGTAGAGACTTTTCCTAAAAAACTGACGGTAGTTATTCATCCTTTTGATAATTTATCAAAAGGGGATACAAATAGAGCCTATTTAGAGCAGGCAATACCCGACAATATCGAAGCAATGTTAGAATCACTCCGTTCTTCGTTAGCTTATATGCCTTTTGATGGGATGCCTTTTTATGTATCTGCAGAATTATCTAATTTATTTCAAGTGGTTAATGTGGAAGATCCAAATTTTGATGAATTTGCCGAAAAAGATGAAGAAACAGAGGATGATAAAGAAGACGATGTAGGATCGATCTTTGATGAAATTGACGATAAAAAAGAAGAATATAACCGTTACGAAGAATCTTATTTTAGTTATTTAACTAATTACTTATTAGTTGTTCCAACTCAAGATACACAGTATAATGCTATAACAACTACTAATACCAACTATTATGATGTTAAAACAAATATTGTTTATAAAAATGCCGTACCGGAAACGAATATTATTTCTAATGAAATTCTCCTAACTACGACAAACGAAATTAAAACGAATGTTGTTATTGTCAATAAAAATTTATTAACTCCAACAAATATGTTGATGCTCCTCTATGAAGAGTTTCCGGAATTAATCAACTATTTGAGTTTTCTTCCTATCGAAGTCCGCAGGGCTACCGAGCAAGATCAAAAAAACTTTACCGATTACAAACTCAAAATTGAAAATCCTGCCCAATGGCGTAGGAATCAGACAAATCAGGACCCTATCACATCTGAATATCCCTCCCAAACCTTTGAATATATTTATCATATTAAGGGAGACTATCGAACTCGGCGGGGGGATTCTCCGATAGGACCTGTTGAAGTTGCTATCAGAATGCAAATTTTTCCTGCCTATAGTTCCGGTGATGAATGGTGGCAACAAAAATATAAGCAACCACCTCCCTTACTGTCCGGTATTTTAGCGTTAGAAAAAACCTTAGATCCCAACGATCAACAAGCCTATAGAGATTTATTGTTGAGGACACCTTTTACAAAACCTCCTATTTCGCCTCGTTTAAAGGATGCATTTGAAACCTACTCAACAAATTTTAGAGATACACGACCCAACATACCTGAAAAACCACTAGATCAACGAACTCGTCCTTTAACACTCCGATTAAACGTGCAAGAACATCAAATTCCTACAGCAATGATGGATTGGTTAAAGTATTTTCATGCTGTTATTGTCAACAGACCATATACGACCTTGAGGATTACCAGTGATCCTCCCGATGCTTTAGTGTATCTCAATGGAGTATATATCGGCTCTACTCCTTTAATTTACCCGACAGCTCCTTTAGGGGAACAGAGAGTAACGTTTTTGAAAGATGGATTCGATCGGGAAGAGATCTTAACAGACATTGTGACTGGGCAAACAAACAGTATTTTTTATAGAATGCGGGCTCTTGATAACTCTGGAACACTTAGGGTTACCGCCTCTATTCCAGATGCTGAAGTTTATGTAAATTCTCTGTACAAAGGGAAGACACCAGTAATTATTAGTAATTTGACCATAAACACTAAATATAGAGTAGAAGTGCTTGATCCACAAGCGAATTTATCTTCTAATCGAAACTCTGTTTATAGCCATTTCACCTTAACAGAGCAAAAACCAGCTGTTGATTTTGATGCTCAATTCAAAACTTATGAAACCAAATACCGTACTCCGGCACAGCAAGGCTTATTAGCTGCTACTTATATCTCTTGGTTTACGACGGTTGCACTTATTGGTTCTAGTATCTATACGCAGTATCGTTTTCGAGATGCACAAAATTTAGTGAATCAATTTGGCACTCCAGCTACTGAGGAGCAGAGTGCACAACTAAATCAGTATATTAATGATAGAGATCGTTTTTCCATTGCCACTCAAGCGACACTTTATTCCTCGATTGCTGCGGCAATACTTTCTACGGGAATTATGGGCTGGTATTTATACAGTAAGGAGATATATTTGGGGATGGATGTCAAGCAGGATGAATGGTATGCAAAATTCAAATTAAAATTTTAAAATTCTTACCTATAAAAAAAAACCCCCGAAATTTCGGAGGTTTTTTTTATTGATAGTCTTACTTTTTGGGAGTGCCAATTGCAACTAAATTCTTAGTATCAACAGATACGCCGTCCCAAGTCTCAATATGATCAAATCCGTATGCTGATTTAGTACGGTATAAGGTTTCATTAGAAAGTCTCAAGACATAGAGAGTACCTGCTAATTTAACACTAGCACTAGATGGGATACAGACAATAGCAGTTTTTTCATCTAAAAAGGCACTAAATTTCTCATGTTTTGATACAAGATTGTGGAGAGGATAAAGCGTATTAATATTCCAAAAATCAGTATTTTGAAGATTTCCTTTTTCATCAAATACAAAATCTAATTGCATAGCTCCACCACCCCAAATGTCGGCTTTTCCAGTATAGGGAGAATCTTTAGTAATATCTTTTGTTAGTGCGAGCCATGCTTTTTTATATTGTGCTTGTATTTGAGGATCAGGGTTAATTCCTGTATTTTGCACTTGTTTGAGAGTACCGATTGCAACTAAATCCTTAGTATCAACCGCTATACCGTCCCAAGTCTCAATATGATCAAATCCGTATGCTGATTTAGTACGGTATAGCGTTTCATTAGACAGTCTTAGAACATAGACTGATCCTGCCATTATCGGGCTACTGGTTGCACTATCAGGCATAAAAACAATGGCGGTACGTTCATCTAAGAAAGAACTATTGATAAACTTAGACTCCTGTGAGATTAGGGAATGGAGTTCATAATATTTATCAGGTTCCCAATCAAAATTATTCAGAAGATTGCCTTTTTCATCAAATACAAAATCTAATTGCATAGCTCCACCACCCCAAATATCAGCTTTTCCAGTATAAGGTGAAGATTCGGTAATATCTTTTGTTAGTGCGAGCCATGCTTGTTTGTATTGTTCCTGTATTTGAGGATTTTGATTAATATTTTCTGTATACTGATTTTGTATACTATCTGTATCCTGATTTTGTATACTACAGGATACAAAGATTAATAGTAATAACAATATTTTTTTCATAATTCTTCCTTAAAATTTATATTCTATACCAAATTCTGCCCTAATGCCCGGGTTATAGGGAGAATATGGATTGTTTGGTATTGATCTATATGATTGATTTGCTAAATTTAATATATTGACAATAAACCATCGATAACGGATATAAAGATCTAGATAATGTCGTAAATTTTTATCAATTAATTTACGTCCATTAGGAGTACATGCTGTTAATCGATAACTAAGAGAAGTCAGCCACGAATCATCGATCCCACCGACAGATAAAACGGTAATCCATTTCCAAATAGGAATAATTGAAGAAAAATTCTGTTTATCGTCTTTTTCATCATTCCAAGAAAGGGATGTACTCATTCGATAGATATTGGCTTGAAGGATCGTTTTTAATTCCATACCGATTTCTGCTGAAAAAGCAGTAACATTATCAGAATTAATAAGAGTCAGATTGTCTTCTGCTAAACGGAATCCTTTATCGAGCCATGAATAGGAAAAACCAGTGTAAAAACGTCCAAATATTTGATTGAATCCTAATTCCACACCAGACCGAAGACCGTCTTTTGGAAGTATGGTACGACCGTTAGACGGTTCTGGATTTCCAAAACCATAGGCTGTAGTAAGATCAGGTAATATATAGATACGACTGATATAAGTAGAAAAATATACTCCGTTTTTATGGCGAATTCCCATGGTAAGCATAGGTATGGGAGTATACAACCCTGTTACGGATAAAATTTGATTCAAGGCAAGGTGGAGATCAAAATTAAGAGTGGGATTGTCTTCTTCCTTGTAGAGAGAAAAACCAAACTCGGTGGCCAGATTAAAGAAATGCTCACCATATTTTGGTACACCTAAATAATTTTTATGGGAGGCTCGCACTCCATCTTCGGTATTATTGATTTCGTAGCCTAATGATACTTGATAATAATAGCGATTAATCCGATCTTTGACGCTTACTTGTGCGTTAAATTGATGGTTTAGATAATCGTTAGTATACGAATCATTTTGTACTAATTGATTGTAGAAAGTGTAGTTTGCACTAAAAACGATTTTGTTTATACTGTATCGTATTCCGGTAATTAGATTGTTTCGGGTAAGTGTATCTAATGGAAAAGATTCTATTTTAGAAGATTCGGAAAATCCCTCTGTATACGTATGGGCAATTAAGAATTCCAAATTTTTCCATATTGTTTTTGAAATAAGGGACGTTCGATTGAAAGTAGAATTTTGGTAAATGTCAAAATCTTTACCGCCATTAATACCATAATAATAATCTTTAAATCCAAAATCTCCTAAAACACCAAAAAATGTTGTCCCATCTTTAAAAGGGATTTCCCCTTGTATTTTAGTGTAGAGATTAGCTGTTGTTCCTGCTTGCACCAACAGGGAGGTGGATTGCTCAAAATTGATAGGGAGTCTAAAATCGATCAAGCTACCAGCATTGATTCCGAAAGGAGAAAGATTTTGTTTATAAATATCCACTCGTTCGGCAAAATCATAAGGAAGAAGATCCAATAACATTTGCCCTTGATTGATCGAAGGGTCTTTGACTACAAAACCGTCAATTGCCATAATTGGAGGTGTAGCCGCTCCGTCCAATCGGATTGCACCGATCCGTCCTACTTCTGTATATTCGATACTGACGCTTGAAGAATTAATAAGATTGACCGGTGAACCGGTAGGATTGATATCGGTGCTTTGAAAATTTAATCCCGGACGATATTCTTGTGAGGTATAATTGGTACGAGAGATTCTTGATGTGATCGAATTGGTTTCTTGAGACCAGACGGCAAAAGGAAATAATAATAATAAGATAATAAATAGCATGCTACTCCTAAAATCAAAGGTTTAAAACAAAAAACGAAAAGACAAACGCTTTTCGGATTTCAAATAATAGGAGACAAACAATACTACAACTATCGGTAGAACTGTCAAATATAACCTATCTTCCTTAAACCCGAGGAAAAATAATTTTAAGCATATA
>JBOFNI010000290.1:0-1008 GCA_051658845.1 Brevinema sp.
TTTGAGGGTTCGCCGCAGCCTAGCACGCAGCAGCTTCGGGCTGGGAACCGCCGCCGCCGCAGTGCCGCTGGCGGTTCCCGCCCGATCACCGGAGGACAGCGGCCGGCAAATGTCTCCCGTGTCCTATGTGGAGGACCGCCACCGGCCGCTGCCGGAATTGTCGGACATTCTGTCCTTTGGCCACGATGACGACATAATGTCCTTATCGGTGTCGGAGACAGATGACTGGCCGAGTCCAGCACAAGAGCCACCGGACCTCCGCGAGGTGCTCTCAAAGGCCCTGTCCAAGGCAGCTCAGCAGCTAGAGCTCACCTGGAATCCCCCAGCTGGGCCGGCTAGGAGCAAACTGGACTCCTGGTATCTGTCCTCCAGCCGCCATCAGGCCGCTTCGGGGGCAACAGTGCCTTTTTTCCCGGATGTCCACGAGCAAATCGTGAAGGTGTGGTCGGCACCCCAGTCGGCGCGAGCCCACTCGGCCACACGCAATATCTTCTCGCACGTGGAGAATGCGGCCTTTCATGGATATCTGCGTACGCCCCCCGTGGAGGAGGCCGTCGCCTTCCACCTGTGCCCCTCTTCGGCGAAAGCCTTGGGCACCAGCGGCGGCCTGCCGTCTAAGCCGTGCAGAATCACCGCTCATTTCGCGGATAAGGCGTATGCCGCCAATGGTGAAGGGGCTTCGGCGCTTCATGCCATGGCGGTGCTGCAGGTGTCCCAGGCCAAGCTCCTCCAGGAAATGGATGACGGCAAGGCGCCACCGGACACCGTTAAGGAGCTGCGTATAGCGTCTGATTTGGCTCTAATGGCCACAAAGAGAGCAGCGCAGGCAATCGGTCGATCCATGGCCTTTTTGGTGGTTCTCCAAAGGCACCTCTGGCTAACTCTGGCGGACCTCAAAGAGACGGACCGGAAACGGCTCCTCGACGCCCCTATTTCACCTGCCGGCCTCTTTGGCGACGCCGTGGGTGCAGTGGTGGAACGTTTCACGGAGGCACAGAAGCAGGCCAG
>JBOFNI010000291.1:0-1186 GCA_051658845.1 Brevinema sp.
TGATCGTAAGGAAGAATCGCTTGACTTTCCGCACCAAAAAAATTATTGTACCAAATCCCTAATAATGCCATAATAACAGGAATGTTCTGACGAAACGGAGTCTCGGTAAAATGTTTATCCATCGAATAAGCACCTGATAACAATTCATCAAAATACTCAAAGCCAAGAGCCAGTGCAATAGACAATCCCACCGCTGACCAAAGAGAATAGCGTCCTCCAACCCAATCCCAAAAGACAAACATATTTTCTTGATCAATGCCAAATTTCGTAACAAGATCTGTATTGGTAGAAACGGCTACAAAATGTTTTGCAATATACTCTTCTTTTTGTGCAACATTTAAAAATAATACCCGTGCCGATTCCGCATTTGCCATGGTTTCTTGAGTAGTAAACGTTTTGGACGCAATAATAAATAAAGTTGTTTCCATATTAAGATTTTTTAGAGTTTCTACAAGATGAGTTCCATCAACATTAGAAACAAAATGAAGTTTTAATTTGGTATTGTAGTGTTTTAAAGCTTCCACCACCATAACAGGTCCTAAATCAGAACCTCCAATACCTATATTAACAACATCGGTGATTGCTTTACCTGTATATCCTTTCCACTCTCCCAATTGGACTTTTTCACAGAATCCTTTCATTTGGTTGAGGACTCGACGAATTTCAGGCATAACATCATGTCCAGATACGAACACAGGATCGGTCGATTTATTTCTTAAAGCAGTGTGAAGCACGGCTCTTTTTTCCGTTTGATTAATCAAATCTCCGGAAAATAGCTTTGTAATGGCATCATTAAGCTGCATTTCTTCCGCTAAATTAATTAATAATTGTAACGTTTCTTCTGTGATACGGTTTTTAGAAAAATCAAATAAAAGATCTTCATGTTTGAGATGGAGTTTATCAAAGCGAGTTTCTGTATGGGTATCTTCTTCTAAGAAAAAACGACAGATCTCTTGATCTTTGATTTGTTGGTAATGATCTTGTAACTTCTTCCATGATTCCACAGTAGTAGGATTAACGTTTAAAAGCATAATGCTCTCCTTATGGTATAAATGTGATTTATTAGTATAATATATTTTTATATTATACACAATAAGGCTTAATAAAAAAATAAAAGTATACGATGATATAGTACAATATTGATAAGAAAGAGGATACGATGAATATTCATAAAGAATTATGCCAA
>JBOFNI010000292.1:0-2089 GCA_051658845.1 Brevinema sp.
TCGTTGATATTGAGGAAAAGGAAGTCCTTGGTGAAAAAAGAGAGTATCTCATTATCGAATTCCCTTTAACAAATACAAAGGTTATGCTCCCCATAAACAACCTTGAATCAACGGGATTACGTCCACTGGCAACAGAAAAAATGATTAAACAGAGTTTTGATATTCTAGCATCTAACGGAGATGTTAATACATTTGATTGGAAACAGCGTTATAAATTGCATACCGAAATGATAAAATCCGGCAAGATTTTAGATATTGCAGAAGTTATTCGTAATCTCCATCGAAGAAATATTGTTAAAGAACTTTCGTCAACAGAAAAAAAATTATTCAACGACGCCTTAGATATGATTTCCGGAGAAATTTCCGTCGTCTTAGCAAAAGATACCGAAGAAATCCGTAACGAAATTGAATCAATCTTATACACCCATGCACCAAAAATCGAAGACTAATCTCTAATAAAATCCCTTTCTTAAGAGAGGGATTTTATTGATTTCTAAATAATCCTTGATTTTTTCTCTATTGTATAGTATACTAAATAGTAATTTAGCATATTCGGAGTGTATTGATGAGATCTCTAAAAGGATTAAAAAAACAAGAATTATTAGAACTGATGTTACAGTATAAACTTACCGTTTCTTCTAAAATGACTAAAGACCAGATAATTAGTACTTTAGAATCACATATACCACAAGAAAATACAAAACCTCTAAAAAAATCTACCACACTTCTAAAAGATTCCTCTTCAGGATTTAATTTAATCCACCCTAAAAAAACTCCTAAACCTATTTCCAAACCAAAGAAAAGTCCTCCTACAAAGACCATTACCCCTTCTTTTGATAATAATATTACGGTATTAGTTCAATCTCACGATAAAGCCTTAATTATTTGGCATGCTGATCCTTCAGAAGACCCTCAAATTAAAGCTTGGAAATTTAAGAATGAGTTTGGCTTAGATATTTTAGTACCAAACTATGCACGATCAATCTTTATCGACCTTTCCATACTTTATGCCCTAGAATTTTCATTATATAAAATTCACCTTGATGATTCAAGCATGTTATTCCAAACATATCAAGACCACAATTTTCTCCTATCTAATAATAATCAACCTAATAATTATCAAAATCTACCTAAAGAAGACTTACAAAAAATTGTTGATAAACATTTAAACGAATATAAACAGCATGTCAGCTCCCATCAACATTTTAGTTCCTCTCAACACTTTAGCTCTCATCAACATTTTTCTTAAAAATTAAAAGATGATCGAATTTACCATAGAGCATTCTTCTAACAATATCTATCCTCTAACACAAACCTATATAGATTTATTAGTTCATTTCTGTCAAGAAATCCTTAAAGAATTCCATTACGATCAACGTTTTTGTTCGATTTTAATTTGTGATAACCTATTTATTGCAAAACTTAATAAAACGTACCGTAATAAAGAAGAAGCGACTGATGTTCTGTCTTTTGCATTTGACGATGATGAATTTCTTTTGCCTCACTCAGCTTTGGGAGATATTATTATTTCCTCAGAAAAAGCCCTTAGTCAAGCAACAGAATTTCAAGTAAGCTATGAAGAAGAATTTGCACGATTAACTATTCATGGAATCCTCCACCTTCTAGGCTATGACCATGAATTAGGAGAACAAGAACATCAAGAAATGTTCGCACTACAAGATCGCTATATGAATACCTTTATGCAACAATATAACGGTTCTAACAGTACATTAATATAGTCTATATAAACAATACAAACATAAAAAAAAGCCCTCAAATTGAGGACTTTTTTTTTATTCAACAACAGCTAAGACATTTTCCATATCAAGTAGGAGCATTTCTTTTCCATCGATTTCGATCTGCGTTCCCGCATATTTATCAAAGACAATAACTTGACCAACAGAAACAGTAATTTCTTTATCACCAACAGCTAAGACATGACCTGTATTTGTTTTTTCCTGAGCTGCAGTAGGAATATACAGCCCACTAGCGGTTTTTTCTTCCCCAGCTCTTACTTCAATAAGAATACGGCTTCCAATAGGTTTTACAGCCATCGTATACCTCCTAGTATATCATTCATTTATTTTAT
>JBOFNI010000293.1:0-2491 GCA_051658845.1 Brevinema sp.
TATTTAGCATTTGCAGATAATTTTTATCAAAAAGAAGGTCGATCATGAATCATCTCAAAAAAGTTCTTGTGGTCGGATCAGGACCTATTATTATCGGACAAGCGGCAGAATTTGACTATTCCGGTACTCAAGCCTGTCATGCCTTAAAAGAAGAAAAGATTGAGGTTCTCTTACTCAATCCCAACCCTGCGACGATTATGACCGATGCTTCTTCAGCCGATAAAGTATACTTAGAACCACTCACTATCGAAACCGTAGAAAAAATTTTTATCGAAGAAAAACCGGATGGAATCCTTTGTAATTTAGGAGGACAAACCGCTCTTAATCTTGCAATGGATCTCCACAAGCACGGTATTTTAGATAAATATCAAGTCCGTATGCTCGGTTCCAGTATTGACACGATCAAAAAGGGGGAAGATAGAGATATTTTCCGTCATTTAATGCAAGACCTTCATATTCCTATTGTGGAAAGTGCTATCATTCATTCCTTAGAAGAAGGACTAAATATTGCAGGAACAATAGGATATCCAGTTATTGTACGACCTGCATTTACACTCGGTGGAACGGGAGGCGGACTTGCCGATACTCCAGAAGAACTCAAAGAAATCCTCTCTCGAGGACTGGCACTCAGCCCCGTTAATCAAGCCCTGATCGAAAAGAGCATTAAAGGTTGGAAAGAAATAGAATTTGAAATTATGCGTGATGAGCATGGTACTTGCATTTCTGTCTGTCATATGGAAAACCTTGATCCTGTTGGTATCCATACAGGTGATAGTATCGTTATTGCTCCTTGCCAAACCTTAGCCGACCGAGAAATCCAAATGCTTCGCTCAGCTGCTTTATATATTACCGATCAAGTGGGCATTGTCGGTGCTTGTAATGTCCAGTTTGCCTTAGATCCTAAATCATTTGACTATATCGTGATCGAAATCAATCCTCGGGTAAGCAGATCTTCAGCATTGGCTTCTAAAGCAACCGGCTATCCAATCGCACGTATTGCCGCTAAAGTTGCCTTAGGGTATCGTTTGGATCAAATTATTAACGAAGTAACAGGCAAAACACCGGCATGTTTTGAACCATCATTAGATTATGTCGTCGTAAAAATTCCCAAATGGCCTTTTGATAAATTTCCAAATGCAAACCGAACCTTAGGGACAAAAATGATGGCAACAGGCGAAGTAATGGCAATCGGACGCAACTTTGAGCATGCTTTTCTAAAAGCAATCCGATCTTTAGAAATCAATCGTTACGGTCTTATGTATCCGGAATCGGAAAATCGGAGTATTGAAGAATTAAAAGAACGTGTTATCAAAGCCGGCGACGATCGTATTTTTGATATTGCCGAACTACTCCGAAAAGGATTTTTATGGCGTCGTCTCTGTGAGCTGACTGATATTGATTATTATTTTATGGAAAAACTGGATTGGATTGTTCGTCAGGAAGAGTTATTAAAAACGTATCAACTCAGTGATTTAAATGCCGAAAATCTCCGTGTCCTAAAAAACAAAGGATTCTCCGATAAAGCCATCTCCCAGCTTATGCACCTGGCCGAAGAAGATATCTTTGCCAAAAGAAAAGAACTGGATATTTTTCCTGTATATAAGCCTGTTGATACTTGTGCGGCAGAATTTGAAGCACTTGCTCCTTATTATTATTCCTGCTATGAGCAAGAAGATGAAGTCCCTGTATCCAATCGTAAAAAAATGCTAGTAATTGGATCCGGTCCTATTCGTATCGGTCAAGGGATAGAATTTGATTATTCTGTTGTTCATGCCGTTACCACCTTAAAAAATATGGGTTACGAAAGTATCGTCATCAACAATAATCCCGAAACGGTCAGTACGGACTTTGTCATTGCCGATAAACTCTATTTTGAACCGTTGACCGAAGAAGATGTCTATCACATTATCCTAAAAGAAAATCCGGAATTTGTCTTTGTTCAATTTGGGGGACAGACCGCTATTAAATTAGCCCGTTTCCTTTACGAAAAAAATATTCCAACCGCAGGAGTCGGATTTGAACAAATTGATCTCGCTGAGGATCGGGAACGATTTGACAAACTGATGGAACAGCTTAATATTCCTCGTCCAAAAGGGATCAATATCCGCTCTATTTCAGAAGGATTAGAAGCGGCTCAACATATCGGATTTCCGGTATTAGTACGTCCTTCTTACGTTTTAGGAGGTGCCGGTATGGAAATTTGTTATTCTTTAGAAGAAGCCGAAAATTATCTTACCGTAGCCTTACAAAACACAGAACATCCCATTCTTATTGACAAATACCTCAACGGACTGGAATTAGAAATGGACGCCATTTGCGACGGCAACGATATTTTTATTCCTGGGATTATGGAGCATTGGGAAAGAGCGGGAGTTCATTCCGGAGACAGTATTAATATCTACCCCCCTCAACGAATTTCTACGGAAATCGAACAATTAGCCGTAGATTACAGTCGAAAAATAGCCCTCGCCATGAATATTAAAGGATTACT
>JBOFNI010000294.1:0-11860 GCA_051658845.1 Brevinema sp.
CCTCAGTAAAGGCGACACAAACTGCCTTAAAAACCATTATTCAAGGCTATGTCACGGAGAATAAAGACTCCTTAATTACTGAACCAAAAAGAAGTTTTGAGCTTCCTCTGCTTACTTTAGGGTTTAGAAAAAGCTCGGAAGTTTCTATTCCTAATGCTAAAATGTCCAGTATTTTGGAAGCTCTTAAAAATCAAGGACGCTATGAGTGTATTGATACCAAAGAAACTGTCAAAAAGTCTGCTCTCTCCACATGGAGCAATGAAGCTCTCAGTGAAATAGGAGTCTCCCGCAAAGAAAAAGACACCTTCTTTATTGAAGTCAAATCCGAAGAATTATAAGAACAGAGATATTCACATATAATCATATAAAGCATTGGCTTCGGCTGGTGCTTTTTTCTTTAGATACTTATTTGATCGAATGTCCGAGGGTATAGGGGAAAAAACACTAATATTTTTAAATGTCCGAGGGCAATCTCTTAAAAAATACAGTATTTTTATCAAATTAAAAAACATAAAATATCTATAAACCTTTATTTTTAGGGGATTAAAATACAATTAAAAACTTTTAGAGGGGAGGCTGTTAAATGTCCGAGGGTATACAATACAAGTACAATAAAAGAAAACCCCATAAATCGGTATGTCCGATGCATGGGGAATTAAATGAGAATTACACTTATTAAAGTTCAAAATGTCCGAGGGTAGAGGGTATTAAAAGCCTCTTGCATTAGGATACATCAAGCTTTATCCTCTGCAAAATCAAACGGCTCTCTCTGCAAAATTAAACAGCTCATAACAATTTTCATGAAATTGAGTAAAAAAATAAAACGTCCATAACGGACGTTTTATTTTTTTAAATTAAAAGATCATTAATGATTTAGAATAGTCCTTGAATAGAGAAGACAAATTCCCATCCTTTCCAAAAACTAGGGTTATTTGCTAATCGGAATGCACCATTTTGCCACTCTACAGGTCTTGCAGCATAAAGACGTATCGGAAGAACAGGAAGGTTAATAGCTGCTCCGATTCCAAAACTCATAATATAGTTTGGTTGTCGCCAAGAAAATTCGTTAAAATTGGTGAATACGGCTCCATAGTCCCAAAACATTACAGTCCCGATAAATTGCCAGATAGGAATTCTCATTTCGATAGAGAAATACGACAACGCTTCTCCTTTTGCTAAGTAATTGAGCCAACCACGCATTTTATAAACACCATCAAAATTTAAGAGATTGGCGTCACGATAAGAAAATTGTTGTCCGATTTGTGGGAAGAGAAAACTCATATCGTAATGGAATGCAAAGGTTAAATCCCAGAATGGATTCCAATAATAGTCAAGACTATAAGTCAAATTGATAAAATGAATGTCTCCTCCGAGAATCCCTCCGGAGAATGACAAGAAGAGTGCAGAGTTAAATCCTGTTGTAGGCCATAATCCACCATCTGTATTGTTGAAGCGGAGTGTTGTATAAATACTGCTTTGGATTGTCCAACCGAAAGCTAACGAATCAATTAAGGTATCATCAATTTCCCAAGTGCCATCAAAACGGACGGGACTTGTAAAATTAGCTTTATAATCTCTAAATACATTAATTTCGTAGCCAAGGTTAGCGTTCCAATAGACAGCAAATTGGACACCAATAGCCAAACCAACACGAAAACTTAATCGTGTATATTGATAGTCTGATTCAAAACGGTTAAGAACATTATCCGGATACTGAATATAATCAAAATCTGTACCGTCAATAATTCCATCTCTATTTTCATCGGTCGGAATATCGATATAAATATTATTAAAGACACCAACAATAAAACTAATCGAAAAGGGAGAGTTTAAAATAGCTGGTTCGGTAAAGGTAATTTCTCCCAACTGTCGGTATTGCCCCCAGTCGGCACGAATAGAAATTTGATACCCTCGTCCGAGGAGATTTCTTTCAGATAATTTGATCCCTGCACTAAAGCCACTAACAGTACCATATCCTACAAGAAATTCAATCATTCCTGTTTGTTGTTCGGTAACAACAAAATCAACATTTATTAATCCGTCTGCACTTCCAGCAGAAGGTTCAATTCTTACATCCGAAAAATATTGGGTCTGCATTAATCTGTTAAAACTTTGCTCTAATTTTTTATTAACGTAGAGTTCCCCTTCTTTAACTTGAATATAACGTCGGATTACACTAGGAAGGGTTTTGGTGTTTCCTCGGATACTGACATTTTCAATATGAGCTCTTGCTCCTTCAAAAATAACAAAGGTAGTATCAATAACATTATCAATTCCTTTTTCTTCTAGTACCGTTATATTTGCAAGGAGGTAACCTCTATCAGCATAACTTTTATAAATATTTGCCCTTGTTTGCTCAACTACTGTTTTATTATAGATTTCGCCTTCTTTTAAGGTGATGAATTTTCTTAGTTCTTCTCCTGAGGAGATTTGATTGTTTTGAAACTGGAAGGTTCCGACTTTATATTGCTCTCCTTCAGAAATATCAATACGAAGCACGATTCCTCGAACGGTTTTTGTAATTTCTCCTTGTTTATTGGTAGAAACGATATCCTCTACATTCCAAGTGAAATTTGTAATAGCTGCATCCATGTAACCATTTTGTTGGTAGAAAGCAAGTAAAATTTCTTTATCGATGGCAAACTCTTCTTCTTTGAGGACGCCACTTCGGAAGATCCATAACTTTGGTTTACTTTTCATCAAACTACTTAATTTTTTGCTTTTGAAAGAGTTATTTCCTTTAAAAATAATATCTTGGATAACAATTTTTGACCCAGTAGATATTTCAAAAATTAAGTCATATTGACCTGGGAGTTGTTTAATTGGTTCAAGGCGATAAGATACTTCGGCTTCGAGGTTTCCTTCTTTGGTATAATATTGTTTTAATGCAAAGACGGCAGCTCGTACGGAAGCTTCCCGAAATGCCATTCCTTCCTTCAGATCGATTTCTTTTTTGAGTTTTCCTGCTTGGAATCGAGAAACCCCTTCAAAGACAATTTTATCAATGAGGGATTCTTCTTCGACGATGAAAGTAATAACAGCACCTTCTTGAGTGTTGGCAATGTCTACTTGTACGGTTTTGAAACGTTTCATGGCGTAAAGATCTTTAAGAGCATAATTAATCTTTGCTGGTGTAAATACTTCTCCCGGACGTAATTGAACAGTATTCAAGGCATCATTAGTACTGGTAGCTTTAAGTCCTTGGAAACGGACTTCTGATACTACCTGAGATAAATTTTGAGCGTGTATCAATGGAGAAAACAATATAATTAATAAGATATATATTTTTCTTTTCAAAAAAAGCTCCATCATGATATTTTGTTAAAAAATTGAGATTCATATAAATTATTAGAGAAATATTCAATAGTTTAGTTTTATTATACTAAAATTTTATTGAAAGATCAAGTAAAAAGAGGAACTATTAAAATCTTTTTCGAACTGATACTTCCCCTAGGGCTTCTGATTGAGTAGCTTGTGGTTGAGTAGTATCAACATCACCAAGGATATTGACCCCAAATCCTATCTGCCATTGATATGGAAGGATACGAGACCAGCTTAATCCTGCTTTGTGAATCTGATTTAAACTACCGGAATTAAGACTTGTATTATCAGGAGATTCCAAACGCAGTTGGTATGTAGTCTGTAAGCCTTTTAGCCCTGGTATATACCAACCTACTTCCAATTCCGAACCGTGTAAGATACTTAATCCACTAATTGCTCCCGAACCGCCGGTAGTAGCACGAGTAATATTGCCGAGCATATCGGTTTTAATTTGGAAAGTATCAACAGGAATAAGCCGCTGAATACGCCTTGTGAGAGGGTTGATGAATAAGGCATTTTCCGCAATACCAACACTTCCGGCAATTAAATCTTGTGCAGATCCTGTAGGAGTGGTATTGTTATTTGCAATAGTACCACCACTAAGAAGGGTGAGGAGTTCTGTTCTTGTTTTAGAAGGAGAGGAAGCAATACTAGTAAGTTCAATATTAGGTAGTTTACCTTCAAAAGTAACGTAAATGTCAAGAAGTTCGTTTAAGGAACTCTTTGAAGTTTCTGTATTAACAATAACGATGGGGTAAGGATCACCTGGATCTTCAGAAAAATTTAAAGTGCCAGAAACGATTTTTAAGTTACTATTCAAATAAGAAATTCGTCCACGAGCAACATTGAAATCTCCTTCAAGGACGACAGATCCGTCCCCAAGATTCCCAGAGATCACCACAGGATTTATCTGTTCAAATTCCATATCAAAAAGTGGATTTAAAAATCTTGTTTTATTGGCAAAATTAATATTAACATCTAGATTCAGGACTTCCAACAAACCTAAGAAGGGATTGTTTGCCGTATTTTCCGGACGTAAGGTGTCGTCCAATTCCAATCCTAAAATGATATTTTCTGTTTGGATATTGGCGGCAAGAATTAATTCTTCTGTATTACCACTAAGATTAATATTACTAATATATGTTTTACCGCGAACGGTTAAAAGAGGGACGTCTAAATTCCAATTGAGAAAAGAGATGGTTTCCAAATTTCTAGGTGTTTTACTGTAAAAAGTAAGATCAACATTTTCTATTGTTTGATCTTGATATGATAAAACTCCGTCTAAACCAAAAGTTCCTCCTCCGGTATCGATTGTTAAATCAGGAATGGTGAGTAGATTGTTACTGATAAAAACAGATTGGGTTTTAGGTAAGCTTAAACGATTTCTCAAAGATCTTGAAGAAACGGTAATATCATTTAAGTTAATAGTACCATTAATAATAGGATTGTCGATGATTCCTTCGGCTTTTGCAGAAACTAATACTTCTCCTTGTGTTCTTCGTATATCACCGCTAAGTGTTAATTTGTCTAAGAGTAGATGGAGTTTTAAATCAGTTTGCAGTTGTTGTCTGTTATCGAGAATACCTTCACTTAAAAGCTTTAAACTGTCGCTTAACAGAGATATATTCCAAATTTGATTGGTGTCTGAGGATGTAAACGCCCCAGTAATTCCATATTTTGCATGATCTGAAAGGAAAAGATATTCTTGATTGTCGTGAAAAATTTGCCCTTTGATATTCATTGGTTTTTTTGAAATAATATACAGATTTGGGAGATGATAGTCTAATATACCTGTATTTTCAGAATTTTGATATTCAAATTGAAAATCTGTTTTTATTATCCGGTCAAAAGCAAAAGAGCCTTCCCAGGTACTTTGGATTTGTTGATTATTAAAATTAAGGATGGCATCTGAGTCTAAATTAATCCGTGAATGTCTTAGGCGTAGATTAGTCAAGGTAATTTTCTTGCTTGAAACGTAGAAATCAGGAACTGCCAGTTGGAAAGTATCAAACTCTAATCCTTCCAAACTAATTCCTCCTTGGAATACTAAATTATTCCAAGGACCGCTAATGCTAATATCTGATTGAAGAAGAGATTTTTCCGTTTCTTCGGTACGGAGTAATGCTAAGGAATCAAGAAGATCAAAATTAAAAATATTATCAATTGTAAAATTCACTAGATTTAATCGGGATTTCATAATATATCTACCGATATTAAACTGTAGAAATCCTCCTCGATCGAATCGGAAAGATGCTTTAAAAGTATCATAGAGAAAAGAGAAATAGCCATAACCGTCTAAAATATCCTGATCAAGACCGATACGAAAATAAGATGTTTCCAGTATAGAGTTGGTACTTTGAGCTGCATCGAAATCTAAAAGGAGAGTACGCTCTCCAGCATTCCAAGATCCCTCTTGGATAGAAAATCGAGTAATCCCTTGAGTATCAAATCTCATCACTAGGAATGCTGTAAGATCCCCTAAAATACCAAATTTTTTCATAGGGTATTCTTGAAATTGGAGTGTAAAATCCGTATCTGTACCGAGAGTTATTGTTTTGATAGGGACACTGGTATCAGCGAATCCTGATACCAGTGTTTGATATTTTTGAACATCTACTTGAAGATCAATAGGTATTTGTTCGTTATTGTTATAAGAACCTTGGGCATCAATAGTTACTAAGGTATTGGAACGAAAAGAATCAATAATGACATCTCCTGTTAATAGAATATTTGGATTCAAGATATGAAAACGAGAAATTTTAATAATATTGTCTTCTAAAGAGATTGCGGCATCAATTTGTTCTTCTTCATCGAGGAATCCTTTAAGTTTACCGTCGAGGATTAGGGAATCTTTACGATGTTTTTTATAGAGATTAATATCTCCTTTATATCGAGAATCTTTCAATCCAAAAATAGGGATCTTAATATTTTGAGCGACAAAATCTCCATCTATATCGTTTGCTTTTAATTCCACAGAGATTTCTCTCCCAATCGAAGCGGTAACATCGACTGCAGAGTCCGGTAATTTACGAGGGTAGATATTGAAGACTCCTTCTGGAGTAAATTCAAATTTAGCAGATGTATTTCCAATCAGTCCGTTATTCATTCGGACATTAAAAGCGGTAAGATCAATCTCGTTTTTTCCAGGAACAACATCAGCGAATGCGGTCCCTGAAAACACCAATCCATTGAGAATAAATCTTGTGTTTTCCAAATGAAGAGAACCACTAGGTAGAGGATATAGCCCTTTTCGGATTGGGAGGAAGAGATCCCCTTGTACCGAGCCAAAATAATGTGTTTTAAGACTAACAAAAACGGAGTATAGTTCATTTTTCATAATAGGGCTAATAGCGAGATCTAGCCCAAAATTAGGGTATTCTGGTGATTTAAAAGAGGTGCTGAGTTTCCAATCTTCTGTTTTACTGAGTTTTAAATCAAAGTTCCATTTACCGGGTGCAAAGGTGTGATCCAATAGATTATATTCTTCAAAATCTTTATAGTTAATATTCATAGTACTTTTTATCGAAAAGAAAAGCTGATTATTTGTATTGGTAAAGAGTAACTGATCGCTAGGATCGTTAATCTTAAAATTAGGTGTGCCTTGAGAAAAATCGGCACTCACGACTACATTGTTATTTTCGACAAAGGGAATACCTCCTAAGTTTAGTTTTTGGATAACGGTAGAGGTGGATCCTTCAAGAGAAGAAAAATTGGATAGTGTCCCACTACTTTGAATCTCCGATTCTCCAAGAAATACAAAGTTACTCCAAATAGAATGTGCTTTGAGGCGGGTGTTCCAAGAGAATACACCTTGTTGTAATGCGATACGGGAATTACTAAAGGATAAGGTATGCCAAAATTCTGTCATTGAATTAAAAACAAAAGCTATTCTTTTGATCGTAATCCTACTTTGGATTTGAGAGATAGCTATTTGTAATTCAGCAGGTTGGGTTGGGTTCTTTTGGGGATATTTTTGTTTTAATTGTTCTGTATAATTTTTTATTTCGGATGTATGTCCATAGAAAGAAATCGATTCGATTTCAATATTATTTACGACTTTCCCAAATTCTTTTGTGAACAATTTAAAGATATTATATCGTAAGTAAACACCCTCAATCGTTAGAGAGAGTTCATCATTAACGATAACAGAAAATTCCGTACCACTGATAAAAATTAACGGTAAATTGGAGATATTTCCAATTTGTACTTTTTGTGCTTCCAATATTCTTGCTAAAGAAGATTCTATATAATCTTTATTGATAACAATAAGTAAATTAATTACCCCTAATAGAAACACATAGACAAAAAATAAACCAAAGATTAATCGTGGAAAAAATTCTTTGAAAGATTTTTTCACTCGAATATCAACCCATAAAAATTCCTTTTTTCAACGAAAACGATGTTATTTATCGTTTCGTTTCTCGTATAATTTTTGAATATAAATATCTGTTGGATTAACGGCAAATCCTTTTTGAAAATATTCTTCCGATAATTGTTGATTTCCTGTTTTGGCATAATAAAATCCTAAATGAGCATATAATTCTTCTGAGTTCGGCATGAAGGAAATCGTTTGTAATTTTTCTTCAATATTTTTAAAGATTGCTTGTGCGGAATCGTATTCTTGTCTTATCGTATAGATCCAAGCAAGCGTATCTAAATAAATAATATCATCCGGCTCTTCTTCAACAACGGATAAAGCAAGATTTAGTGCTGTATCAAGCTCTTTCTCCACTACGGCATAATAATATGCCAGTTGATTTTTGATATTAATATTATAAGGATCATAATGATACTGTTTTAATATTAGTTCTTCCGCTTTATTATATTGTTCCTGCTTAACATATACTGAAGCCAAAAACAACTCGATAGGCTGGCTGTTTGAGAAGATGGATGTGAGTTCTAATAGGAGCTGTTCTGTTTCTTGAAGACGATTTTGTGCAAAAGTAATATAAGTTTGAAGAGTTTTAATCCACATACTATCAAGATTACATTCTTGGATGGCTTCTTCAAGTAATTGTTCTGCTCTAGTAAAATTTTTTAAAGATGCTTCAATTTCTATTAAGTCCGTATAATTACGAAAGGACTTTTTTTTCGATAAGGATTCGATTTGAAAAATTCTTGCCTGATGATAATCCCATTCTTTTTGAGCAATCAACGACAAAGTATGAGCGATTTCGCCTTCTGTATCCAAGTTTCGATCCAAATCTTGCAGATAGAATTTTGCTGTATCGAAATCGTTTATTTGATAATAAAATCGACCCAAATTTTTTTCTGCATCATATTTATTGATTTTATCTCCTATACGGGAGGCAAGTTGTAATTTTATTTTATAATAAAGACCAGGAAGTTCTTTTTTGAGAAAAATATCTTCTTCTAAGAGTTTTAATGCACCTTGGGTACGTCCTAATTGAGCTTGAATAAGACTGTCAATCAATTTGGAAGAAAATATATTTTGTGTTAGCAGTTGATTAACAATTGGTCTACTATTAGAAAACCAAGATACAGCAGTATAGGTATCATAAAGCTCCGGAGTCATGAGGAGTGCAGGAATAGTTTGAAGAAGGTTGAGCGATTCTTGGATATTCATCCGATAGGCTTCCAATACGGCGATTTTTGCCACTAGATCAATTGTAGAATTTAACTCTAAGGCTTTATGATAAAATTTAAGTGCTTCTAATTGAGCATTTTGTTCCAAATAAATATCTCCAAGGTAAAGACGTGCTTGGAAAATATAAGATTCATTTCCGATGAGTTTATTACTGCAAGCGACTTTTTTGAAAAAAGGTACGGAATTTCCATAATCTTGAGTGGTAAATAAGTACATTCCTAAAATATAATTAGCCAAAACGTTGAAAGGGTCTTTATTGAGAACAATATTGACCATTAGGTTTCCCATCGCTTGATCTCCGGTGATCCAACTTATTTTTAGTCCGTTGTTTTGAATCGATTCGGAATTAGGATAAAGATCCCAAATTTCTGCAATATTTTGGCGTATTCCCGGATAGGCGATTTGAAAAGTTTCTCTATTATCGGTTTGAATAAGCTGGGTAAGATATTCTCCATAGACTTCAACCAATAAACTCATAACGAATTCATTGGTAAAATTATTTTCTTTCAAATTTTCTAATAAGTTTCTTGATTTAGCCAAATCTCCAGCAAAACGGGCATCAATCGCTTGGGTGTAGATTTCTTCTACATCGTTAGAAGAAATCGTTAGTTGGGTATGTCCTAAAGAAAAAGAAAAGATAGCGATCAAGAGAAGTAGATTTTTCATAATTTTGTCCTTAAATGATTTTTATCTATTAAAATATGTGGAACATAATATTATGCTCTTAATTGTTTGAGGGGTAGTAATCTTTATTCAAATCGATAATTTGAACTGGGAACATCGAAGAAAAATACTCTTGAACGATAGGATCATGGGTAATCGTGATAAAGACTTGCCATCCTTGGTGGATTAAGGCATTCAGGGCGTCTAAGAAATATTGTTTTCGGATGTTATCAAAACTGTTAAAAGGATCGTCTAGGAGGATAATACCGGGCTGATCTTTGAGTATAGACTTAGCAAGAGCAAGACGTAGAATAAACCAAAATTGGGTATAAGTACCAGCACTTAGTGTTTCTAAAGGGTATAATTCTCCCTGTCCTGTTTCCGCAAAAATTTTGACTCCTTCATTGGGGATGGTTTTGACGGTAAACCTTTGATATTTTCCTCCAAAAATATTTTGGGTTAAAAATTCAAAGAAATGGGAGTTAAGGGTTTTGGCTAATAAGGTTTCGCTATTTGATTCGATTGTATAGAAGAGATTCGTTAGTTTTTCTGCACGGTAACGATCGTTACTTACTTTATTGATTAAAAATTCAACCGTTTCCAATAATTCGCTATAATTGGATAAATCATGGGTACGGATCAGTAGTTGGGATACTTCTGGATAAAAATGTTGGATATTTTCTTGATGATCGATGTTCTTTAGTTCGTCAATTAACGATTTAATCGTTTTGCTTAAGTTTGATTTTGAAGAACTATATGTATGGGAAATAGAGCTTTTTTGTGTTAATAAGTGTTGTTTTTCTTCTCTTATTTTCTGAAGATCTTGATAATTGAATGTATATGGCTGTTGATCGATTTGCTGTTGTAGTTCGAGAATTTCTTCTTGGATTGTCTGCGGGTCTGATGTTTGGTAAAGGTCAAATACGGTGGTGCTTTTTTTTGCTAACTCTTGTTGGGTAAGATCTAAATTCCGTAATTCTTTTTTGACAGTTTCTATTTTAAGTTGGATATTTTTGAGCTCTTTTCTCATCTGTGCGGTGTCTTCTTGAAGATTGAGAATTTGTTTTTGTTTATTATTCAACTGATTTTCATTATGATAACGTTCTTTTTGTATTTTTTTGATTAACGCTTTATGAGCAGAATTGGGATTATTGTGAGAGCTTTGTGAGAGTTTTTGTAGAGATGTTCCCTGAATATAAGTTTTCGCAATGAAAAAAATCCCTGTCATAAAACAAACTAAGGCTACTATTTTTGTTGGTGAAAATTCTAAAGTATTCATACTTTGAAAAGCTAAAGAAATTCCTGCTAATAACATTGCAAAACCGATACAAGCACTTAAAATAATTTCTCCAAAACTTTTATGGTAAAGTTCTTGAGGTTCGTAAAGAGCACGTTGTTCTTTGTTTTGTAGTTGTGCGTTGGTTGCTTTTAGTTGAGTAATTGTATCATCACAATCCAAAATTAAGTCGTCTTTTTTTGTAAGCTCTTCTTTTACAGTATCTTGTTGGGTAATAAGATCTTGAAGTACTTGTTCTTGTTTTTGTAGTTGCTGTTCTTTTTCTAAAAAATCAAGATACTGTTGACCACTTTGAATTTTGTCAATAGTAAAATACAATTCTTCTTTTGAGTGAAATTCTTGCTCGGCTTGATTGATCGTGCCTAAAGAATGATTGAGCTGGTAAAGCCCCTCTGCTTTACTGTTGATTTTTTCAAGTTCTGGTAGTAAATCTTCTAAAGTATTTTTTAGGTTAAATAAACCTGTATGGAGTTGTACTAACCAGGGATTTTTGGTATGCACTCCTAAAGCACGGAGAAAGTTTTTTTGAAGAAGGGGAGAGATTTCATCATTACCATATAATAGGGTATTGATTTCGTTATTCCAGTATTCTTGTTTGAACAATTCTTCTTGATTTTTATATTTAAAAAGAAGATCGGTTTCTCTAATAAACAAGAGATTTTTCATCCGCTCGCTGTCATAGTAAGGGTAAAATGGCTGAATATCAAATTGAACATTGCTATGATTATCAATTTGGGTTACCCAACTTTCTTGTGGTTGGTCGAAAAGACCTTTTGCAATCCAGTTTAAGAAAGTGGTTTTTCCTCGTTCATTATCTCCAATAATAAGATTGGCTTGAGAAAAAAAGGTATCAATATTTTTTAAAACACCACTTTTGTTAATAATAATTCGATTAACTTTCACAATGGCCTCATGGTATCAGATTTTTGATTATTTAAAATAATTCCTATCTTAATATATCGTCTTTTTTT
>JBOFNI010000295.1:0-1203 GCA_051658845.1 Brevinema sp.
TAACTATAAGCGAATTATCCTTATTTCATCTCTGTTAATAAAGCAAATAAGTGATTATTCATATAATGATACTCACCTTTATAGGGGCTTTTTTGTAATAATCTAAGATCATTTAATTGATTGAGATATTTTGTTGCTGTTATATAACTAATATTCAAGGCAAGTCCTAAATTCTTGCGATTTGTTATCGGATTAATAAAAATATGATCAATAAGGTCTCTTCGTTTAGAAATTTTAATCTTATGTAATTGCTGATTCGTATGATGTAATAGCTCGTGTATTTGTTGAATCAGTTTAATGGTACTTTCCGATGTTTCAATAACGCCGTCTAAAATAAATTCAATCCATGGATTGCAATCATTAATTTCCCTTGTACTTTGAAATAAAGAATAATATCGATCTTTATGCTTAATAATATATCTACTTAGATAAAGAATTGGAGCATCTAATAAATGATCTTTAATAAGAGTTAAAATATTGATAATTCTCCCTGTTCGACCATTCCCATCATAAAAGGGATGGATACTTTCAAATTGATAGTGAATCAAAGCCATTTTAATAAGTGTATTAACATCATTTTCATTATTCATATAGGATTCTAGTTCTCTCATTAAGCGTTCGATTTCATTTTTATTTTGTGGAGGTGTATAGATGATTTCGCCCACATTATTTTTAAGCACAGTTCCCGATACTGATCGAAATCCTGCATTATTTAAGCAGATAGTTTCTTGAATTTGTTTCAGTAAATTATTATTAATATAACCATTTTTCTTAACTTCATTATATCCTAAAATAATTGCTCTTCTATAATTTTTAACCTCTTTTGTTGCAGGGTCAATGTTTTGTTCGTCTATTTGATAGAGTTGTTCTGTTGTTGTAATAATATTTTCGATTTCAGAACTTTCTTTTGCTTCTTGTAAGGGTAACGTCTGCATAAGAATGTCTTGATTAGGAATTGTTTTTGCTTCACCGACTAATCGTCCAAGAGAGTAATGAGCCTTAGTAATTTTTTGGATGAGCTTATTATTGATGGTATATTTAAGATCATAAATCGATAATAAATCACTATTCATGCTCACCTCTTATATAGTTTTTTAAATTTTCTATATAAGTATACCATAGATTATATAGTTTTTCCAACTTTTTATATAATTAAAATGAATAAAGAGTTTAGATATAATATCAAAAGATCAATTTTCATGA
>JBOFNI010000296.1:0-1339 GCA_051658845.1 Brevinema sp.
CAATTCCTCCAAAAAGGAGAATTTAAAATTACCGATAAAATTGCTTATAATACGCTAGAAATTTCTTTGGATCGTATGCTTTTTGAGCTTGCACGAGGATCCGTAGAAAAAATTGTATCGTGGAAAAAAGAACTAAATAGTAAGGGATATTTTCGAATTGATAGCACCGCTTTAGACGGATTAAAAAAAATACAAGCTCATTTTGCAGGAAAACCCAGTAATATCCCCGATGATTTTTCGATCACACCAACAAGGCTTTCCGTATACGGATACCATCTTGCTCAAGAAACATCAGAACATCTCTTAGCCTTTGATTTAAAGGATGATTAACCTAATACCCGATCCCACACCTTTCGATATATGATTGCTTTTTCTACAACAGATTTAGGATAGGCTCTTGAAGAAGAAGGTACACGATATAACGTGATTGTTCTTGCTTGATATTCAAAATCTATTCCCTCGCCTACTGCCGGCATTACCGATAGCTTAAAGTACTCTTTAAGAATCTCTGCTGATTTCTCTCCCGTTGTGATTAAATGACAACAGCTAGGATTCGTCGATAATATTTTCTTAAAATCTAAAGCTTGTACCACCTGTAAATATTTATCGGAAGCGTTATCATTCAAACGAATCACTTCCTGCGCAGAATCACCTACACCAATTCTTTTTTCAACTAAAAACTCACAAATTTTTCTTTGGTCAAACGCTCTCTTATCTTCTCTCAAAAAATAATCTTGATTGTCAAAAAATACCACTCCAAAAATTCTCCACATATCATTTTGAAAATTCGGATAATAAAAATCCATCGTCCACTTTTCTTTTTTTGGAGGAAAGCTCCCCAGCATTAATGCCTTAATATCCTTAGGGATAAAGGGATCTAATAAATGTTTTTCCATAAAAACTCCTTGATTATTGGCATTGTTTTTGCTATATTTTAATTAAATCCTTAATAAATAAAACGAGGTAATCATGATCCAGAAAACCGCAAAAATCCAAGAAATCCTTCAAACTGCGTTTAATGAAGCACAAAAAAATAATAATGCAACGATCGATTTATCCCATATGATTCTTGCATTACTCTCCGACAAAGAAGGTCCAGCCTATAAAGTGCTATCTTATTTGGAAATTCCGACTGCAGAACTTAAAGAATTTGCCCTTGGCGAAATTCGTCGCCTACCAAAAGGGAATGGTGTTGATGTCAGCTTATCACCTTTGGTCAATAAGATTTTAATAATCGCTGAAGATCTAGCTCAAACATCCAAATCTTCTTTTATGTCTGTCGATCATTTACTGATAGCAATTGCTCAAACTTCGGTAGAACCTTGGAAAAGCAAATTTC
>JBOFNI010000297.1:0-11101 GCA_051658845.1 Brevinema sp.
AAATTAGGACGAGAATATAGTTTGTATACTTTTCGGCATACTTTCGCTACTAATTTATTAAATAAAACTAGTGATATTCACTTAGTCAGTAAAGCTTTAGCCAAACATTAGAGCTCAACATTATGCTAATAGGACGGTGCAGGATATTCAAGAGAGAGTTTCTGTTTTATGGGATACCAAACCTTGAGAATATTAATGCTTATACAAATTGGTAACTTAAAAACACCCTATAATCAAATCTCTAAGTAAAGAGAGTTTTTTAATATTCTACCCACATTATACCTAGTTCCTCAAGTAAGTCAATAGTCTATTAATTCAAGCTCTATATTTTTATTAGTCGCCTCATCATGCTTCTACAATCCCTAGCCCTGCATAAGTCTCATTAGTCGCTTACGACGCTTCTATGATCCTTAGCCTTGCATAAGTCTCATTACTCGCTTACTACGCTTCTATGATCCTTAGCCCTGCATAAGTCTCATTAGTCGCTTACGACGCTCCTATGATCCTTAGCCTTGCATAAGTCTCATTACTCGCTTACTACGCTTCTATGATCCTTAGCCTTGCATAAGTCTCATTACTCGCTTACTACGCTTCTATGATCCTTATCTCCTCCTCGCTCAGTCCGTACATCTCATAGACGATTTGGTCGATTTGTTGTTCTTCTTTGTCGGTGGGGAGCTGGTGTTGTTTTTTTTCGAGGATGGTATCGACGAGTGCGTTGATGGTGCGTTCTTGTCCTTTCGTAGGGATAGGGATGGGAAGATTTTCAAAAAATATACTAGATAATTCTCTTGTACCACCTTGTAATTCTGGACATATCCAACGAATCCAAAAATGAGCTAATTTGCTATTCATAAAACCAATCATAAATTCCAGCTGTTTAATATTCTTTTTAGTATGACAAATAATAAAACATTTTTGATTGGTATAGTACCCCTTATCATCTAACACAAAAGGTAAAAATTTTGTCATATTAGGATAAACAATCTTCGGCTTATCAAAGTCTTCTAAATAAGCACAATTCCGAAGATTATAGGGGGTATTCCCTTGATCCTGTCGTTTTTTAATCTGATTCCCATATTGATCGAGGTGTTTTTTAATCGCAGGGTAGTCCTTAATATCAATAGGATCAATATTTTTACTCTTAATTCCATTATGCGTATTAATCAGCCACTGATCGGCAAACTCATAAGAATAGCGTTTGATATCACGACCTCGCAGGAGCGGTTTAAGTATTTCAGCCGAACGGCTGTCTTCTTCTATCAGTCTGTCTTTCGTCGCCCCATCAATGATAAAGGCATTATTAAAACCTGTCTTAATTCCATAATTGATTGTAATATCCCAGTCTTTGAGTGGTTCTCCTACCTTATTCATTTTATCCAAAATACCGGCTTCCCACTCGTTCAAAATAATCCACGCATCGCCTCGTTCATTCGCTCGAATCTGTTTTTGCTCGACTTTACCCTCAGGAATACTATTCACTTGATGATTCATCGTATACGCCGAAATGCTTTGTTGGTGCGGTCTTTCTCTTCGCTTTTCATAGCTAATAATATTTGTATCCACCGTCGCACTCTCAAACCAACTCGATCCTAAGTCCAAGACTTCCAAGACATGGGCATTTTTGTAGAGGTGTTCCCTTGTGCCTTCTCCATAGCCGGCACGCATCCATTTATTGGACACAATCGCAGACACAATTCCTTGATCATTAATAAAATCCAAAGCTTTCTCAAGAAATAATTGATAAATATCTCCGGTTGCCGTATAGGTCTCAAAAATTTTTCCTTGATAAGGATTGTTTTCTTTTTTCAAGCTCTGTAAGGCAAAATACGGGGGATTCATCAAGACAATATCAACATGCCTCAGCCCAAACATAAAAGCACTATCAAAAAACGGAGCAACAACAGTCGTATCGAAAGGTGAAAAGACTTTGAGCTGTTCGATTTGATCGTTGCCGTCCGTCGAAAAAACAGTCATCTCTTTCATCTTGTCCAAAGTCTCCGAAATCTGCATTTTGATTGCGTTTTTATCACCCTGTGCCGTATAATAATCGTTAAACTGTTGGTGCAAGGATTCGGTTAAGGATTCGTACTCTGTGGGAATTAAAGTGCTTTGTTCTTTTTTGAGGGCAATTAAACTATTCGCCGTCATTACCTTAAATTCTAAATTGGGTAAGACTTCCAAATCCAAATACTGTTCATCCGTATAATAGCTATGTTTTAACAACTCTATCCACAATCGCAATCGGCAAATATTCACAGAATTGGGATTGATATCGATTCCGTACAACTGATGCTCAATAATATGCTTTTTTGTCTCAAAAATCGCTTGCTGGATTGCTTGTTTTTCAGGGGTAATTTTGTTGTTTTTCATCTGATAAACAAACTCATCCCCAAAACTCGACTTAATAATAAGCTCATCATCTTGGATATCAATTTTAATATCTTTATGAAGCAACCCTAGTTCACTCTTGACACGTATTAATTCATTCAAACAAGAAACCAAAAAGTGACCACTTCCCACAGCCGGATCAAGAATCGTAATACTGTCGATAATCTTGTTGGCTTTTTCTTTTTGATCTGCTTTATAACTAATCGAACGAACAAACTCTATCAATTCCTCAAAAGTATCACAACGAATCTCAAAATCATCGTTGAATTTATCCAAGACTTTACGTTGAATCACTTCTTTAGACATATACATCGTAATACTCGCAGGAGTGAAATGCGAACCGTCCTTATAGCCATTTAATTTTTCAAACACCAAACCCAACACCGAAGATTTAATAGTCGTATGAGGATCCGAACATTCTCCTTCGGTATTAAATTGATAGCAATTCAAAAATCTGAGCAAATATTCTAATACGGTTAGTTCTTTTTGCTTAAAATTCTTATCTTTAAACAAAATACTATCTTTTTTAATAAGAATTTTACGTTCAATATCCAAATTTTTAATACCATAAACTCGCTCAAGCTCCGTTTCTTCAAATAACGAACTATTTAGGTAAGGAATCAAACGATAAGTGTTGATATCATCTTCATGCCTACTATTTTTGTGCGTGGATAAAATATTAAAAAATAGTTTCGATAATAAATGATAGCCAGTAATCTTATCGGGAGACAAAATAGCAAAGTCTTTATCATCTCTAAAGGTTTTTAATTGCGATTCTAAAATTTTTAAGAATAATATTCTATCCAACCACAAAATATTCAAACCCAAAACAAGCTCAAAGCTATCTTTTTTGCCCATCATCTGCTCTGTGATATCAAACAAACTGTTTTTGACATTACTCTTAACAAGCAGATATTTTTCTTCTTGTAGACCCATAATATACAAAAGTTCATCATAAAAATATCGATTCAAGGAATTTGAATCGTTACTCATAGGTTTATTGTACAAAAATTCTGGGCATAACAGGGAATAAGCTTGATTTGGGTCGTTAAGATCAACAGTATAGTATTTTATTTGATAGTTTTCTCGTGCAAAAATCTCTTTAAATTCTTTGTAACAAGTTTCTTTATCTTTAGCATATTTCTTAAAGGCATTTTTAATCGGTGTGCGTTGACTTAACTCTTTAAAAACAATCTCACGAATTACAAACATTGTCTTATAATCCGTAATAATAATGCTTTCTATGGCGTTTTGTGATTTTGACTGTTGCTCCATATAATAAAATAACGATTGATGGAAACTTTTTCTATTAAAATCCAATTCGATAATCATATCATTCGAAGCAACAGATTTAGTTTCGATAATGGTTTTTAGTTGTCCATTCTCCCATAATGTCAGATCAATTTTATCATGGTCAAGCTCTGTCTGATAATTAAATGCTTTTACAAAAAATGTTTGGAGAT
The DNA here is from genome assembly GCA_051658845.1 of Brevinema sp. Taxonomy (GTDB): domain Bacteria; phylum Spirochaetota; class Brevinematia; order Brevinematales; family Brevinemataceae; genus Brevinema_A. The sequence continues at coordinate 3,855 of JBOFNI010000297.1, forward strand.
CGTTTTTAAGATTTTCTTCAGAGGGATTTTCTTGCGATTTAACAGTAATAATATCATTATATTCGTTTAATTCAATAGAAAATTTATCTACAATGAGGGCTGTTAATTTTTTTATCTCTTGTTTTAATAATTGCATCATGTCATACCCTTAAAATCAATTATATGAATATTATACTATACTCTTTGATTATGTACAACACTAAAATCAAACAAATCCTCTAATAGATAGAGGGTTATAATTCTAACGAATATTCTCAGCAATATAAACAGGTTTTCAAATTCTTTATCTATACTCTCTTATCCCTGCTTTTTCTAAACCATAACTCCACTCATCCGTATATGATCCTAATTCAACTCTATAAAAGCATTGATAATATTTTCTGCCAGTCTCGACTTTTTTGTTTTGTATATGTAGAGTACAGTCATCCATAAATGGATAACTGTATAAGAAAAATTGTTATATGAAATATTTATTAATTATAGTATTATACTGTTTAAAGGCACAAAATAGAGGAGTGTATTTAAAAACAACATAAGGATCTTGAGTATGAGATAATGAGATTTGTTTTCTAGGTAATTTTCTTAGGAGCTAGTAAAACTATTATTATGAACTGTTTTTTATATTTCGTATCAGCATCTTTTAGAAATAAAGGAAGGGACCTTTTAGTCTATAAATACCTTTCAGTAAATCCTACTATGAAAGTTTCCCGCTCCGTTGCTTTCTCATTGACATAATTCTTCTTTTTGTGATATTTATGTGTTAATTTTGTTAAGGAAGTTATCCATTTATCCTTATAAATAATAGAGTTAGGTGATTCGAATTTAATAAGTACTAATAAGACAATTTGTATAATATTTTTGTTGAGGAGCTAATTCTATCATACCATATTTTTTTGATAATTCCTCACATGGAGTACCGAGTTTATCAGACTGTCCAAAACAGGGTTCTATACAAACAAATTTCGCTCTCGGTTTTGCCCAAAGTCCTAAAATATTCATGCGATTATCCCAAGACATATTTATATAACGAAGTGTTTTGCTACTTTTTAGACTTACTGATTTAGACCGCAAATTTTTAAAAAATATTCCATCATTGTCAAAGCAATCTTCTGTTAAATAAAAAATACCTTTTCCAAAATCCCTATAATTTTCAACCAAATAACCTTCAGAAGTTAATGATTGGGAAGAGATCAGTGGCTCATTAACCTCAAATTCTATATAACTATCTTCAATTATTTCTTTTATCTGCGTAGCTATCCTAAATCCGGTGTGTAAACCAAATGAAAAATATAAAACTTCCGATTTGGATATATTTTCAATAATATGTAATATATTTAGGGTATTGTCTTCTAGAGAGTATACAGTAGTAAATTGAAAATCAAAAGGGTATAGAGTTTTTGTAGTTTCAGATGATGTTAAGGATAAAGAAATCCTATTATCACTAATTTTTTGACTATTGAATTCAAGTGGGCGAATAATTCCATGCTTAGTAAAATTGTATTTTTTACCATTTACTAAATATCCGTCATAAAACATTCCTACTGCTGGGAAAAGTATTGGGGCTCTACTAGCCCAAACATTGTTGTCTCCTTGCCACAGATATTCATGATTGTAATCTTTTCGAAAAATAGAAAATAACTCAGCTCCTCTTGAATTAATCTGAATATCAAGAATATTATTATGTATTTGATCAATCATACAATTTCTTCACTTTTTTGAAATAATTGATAAATGGTATCTATATCTGTTGCTTCAAGTAATTTTTGATAAGAATCGTCTTTATTAATAACGTATACAATCTGTTTAATATAGTCAATATGCATGTCAGAATCAATGGCTGATAATGATAGTATTATTTTAATATTATTGTTAAAGAAGTTAATTCCATTGTTAACCTTTAGCACAGATATACCATTTTTTAGAGCTCCTTGATCTGGTCTTGCATGAGGCATAATTAGATCTGAACTTAGAACAATATAAGGACCAAATTTATCAATATTATCATAAATAGCATCCAGATAGGTCTCTGTGACGAAACCTTTATTTTCTAGCAATTTGACACTTTTTCTAACTCCTTCCTTCCAAGAAGACAGAGACTCAATGATCTCTATACAGCTTTTATCCAATAAATACACCCTTGTGTCCTTCTAATGCGAAATAAGATTGATCTTTTGAATCATGATAGATTCTACTGCTTTATTTGCAGGGATCAATAAATCTCGTAAACTATTATTGAATTTACCTGCACTAAATGTCTTTTGAGCTGTTTCGATCCAAGCACCATTAAATTCTGTACCAACATTAACTTTTCGAATTCCTAATTGAATGCATTGTTTCATATCTAAATCTGAAACACCTGTGCCTCCATGTAATACTAAAGGAGTAGCTACTTTGTTTTGAATCTCTTTAAGTTTATCAAGATTCAAAACAGCCTTGGCTTTATATAATCCATGTGCTGTTCCTATAGAAATAGCTAAAGCATCCACATGTGTCTGTTCAACAAAATATAAAGCCTCATCTGGTGAAGTATACATAATATCTGTGCCTTTTACAGTTTTTCCTTCCTCTGTACCACCGATTGTACCAATCTCTCCTTCAACGGAAACATTTTTAGCATGTGCATATTCAGCCACTTCTCTTGTTAGCTTAATATTTTCTTCTAAAGGAAGAGCAGAACCATCAATCATGACGGATGAGAAACCATTCTTAATGGCTTCTTTGATAGTATCAAATTTTGTACAATGATCCAAATGTAAGCATATATCAATCCCTGTTGATTCACTAAGAGAATCCACCACATCCTTTAATAATTTAAACCCAATATATTTTGCCGTACCTGTCGATGTCTGAATAATAATAGGTGTCCTAGTTGCTACTGCTGCTGAAAAAAATGGTAATATCATTTCCAAAGAATGTACATTAAAAGACCCAAAACTACGTGTTCCATATTTTTTTTCATTTTCGAACAATTGATTTAGTGTAACTAACATTTTATACACTCCTATTTAAATGATTCTTCTTGCTATATTTCTGATTTCATCTATTTTTTCAAATAATTTATCTACTAATTTCCATTTTTTTTCTTGTGCGTATTTTTTAAGTAAGATATTATACACTTCTATTAATTTTTTCTGAATATCTCTATCTTCTGGATTAATCCTAATGATATTTTCAAGAATATCCATCGCATTTTCATAATTTTCCTCAGAAATATATTGTAAAGCCTCATTCTTATTAACACTAGATAAAACTTCTCTCTCTATTTCAGGAGCTGATTTTTTATTCCAGAACATAAGTCTTCCTCCTACTAATTCTTCATCTTAGCCTCTTTCTTTAAGGAAGCAAAAACAAAGAGTGTCATTAATACTATAAACAAAACTAATAACACAGAGAACAGATAAGATTGATTATAGATATTTCCCATTACTAATCCATTAATAATAACATCAGAATCTGAGAATGTTACCCCTTCAAATCCATATGATTCAATCATTGGAACTAAACAAGCTGGCAACCATGTAATGAATATTCCATGTGCTATACCACCAATAATTGCTCCTCTGCGACCCCCTAAAGCATTACCAAAAACTCCTGCCGTTCCACCAGCAAAGAAATTGGTCAACATACCTGGCAGTATAAGTGCCATTCCAAACATTGGAAATAAAAACATTCCAATAATAGAGCCAATAGTTGTAGAAAGGAAGCCAATTAACACCGCATTAGGAGCATATGGAAATAAAACTGGACAATCTAATGCTGGGATAGCATCTGGAACGACTTTTAATGCAATTCCTCGAAAAGCAGGTACAATTTCATTTAAGAGCATTCGAACACCAGAAGTAAGAACATACATACCAACAACAAAATTCATTGATTCTAGACCTGTATAAACTAGATAGTGTTGATTTCCAGCATACTCTGCTACAATAGTAGGCCCTGCTACAATAGCAGGAATTATATACAATGGTAGCATTACTATAGCCATAGTAAGATAAGAATCTTGTAAAAAGCTGAATCCTTTTGGTAGTTCAATATCCTCTGTAGAATGTTTTGTGTTTCCAAATACTTTAGCTACAGCAGCTTCAAAAATGTATCCTACCGTACAAAAGTGCCCAAGAGCAATATTGTCATTACCCGTGATTTTTCTCACAACAGGCTGAGCAATAGCAGGCATAAATACAGCTAAAATACCACCAACTAGACCACTAATTAAAATCAGAGGAGCTCCAGTAATACCAGTCATATAACCTGTTACTACACCAATCGTAGCCATCCATAATAATGCTTGACCAGTTAGAAAAATATATTTAAATTTAGTAAACCTTGCTATGATGATATTAACTATAAAGATTGTTAAGAGAGTTAGTGAAACCTCTCTTCCTAATTCCCTTTGAGCCATTCCTGCAATAGCTCCAACTTCAGAAACATATCCTTTTAATCCAAAGCCTTGTTGAAATATAATTCCTAAAAAAGTTAGTGTTTGTACCATAATATTAATACCAGCTAACATAATCAAGAATCCAAGTAATGTTTTAAATGTGCCCTCAATTATTTTACCAATACCTTTATTTTGAATACCTAGACCGACCATAGCGATCAAAGCAATAAGAATGGGTGCTTGTCCCAAAATATCATTGATAATAAAATTTAAAATATCCATTGAATTGTCTCCTTTATTTTATATTTATAGATAACCTAATTCTTTTAATATGGGTTCTATTTTAGATTTAATTTCATCTTTATCCGTTAACTTTTGCAATGCAACAATTGGTGTTCCAGATGATGTTACATTTAATGTTGCTGCAAAATTAGTTGATGTAACAATAATATCCGCTTTGAGAGAAGAAACATCAGAAACAGATGTATGTCCGAGATCTGCCTGCACATTTAACTCTTTAAGTACTTCTTCTAATACCATTTCGATGGCAAAACTAGAGCCTAAGCCCATACCACACACAGCTAATATCCTTATCATAATTACTCTCCTTATATAATACCTTTTATTTTTGCCAATTTAATATGCGGATGCTGTTCATTAAATATTTTTGTTTTTATATCTTTAAGATCAATATATGATGCTTCTCCTGAGGTCTGTAAGCCAATAAAAATATTTTTCAATCCATTATCAAGAGCCTGTTTTAGATATAAAGCAAGTAATTGAGATTTAAAAAGCTCTTCCGTATTTGGAATACCATTTCGTTGACCATATCCAAGAATTGTTTGCCTTACCCTAATACCCGTTTTCTTTTCAATCTCTTCGGATAAAATTCTTGTAAACCCTTGATCACCTGGTTTGTAATCTGGAGCACAACCTTCAGAACAAATAATAATAACAGAATTTTGGACAGAAAGTTTTTCAGTAATTTTTTTACAAACTTTATCCATATCTATTTCTAATTCTGGGATAAATGCGAAATCAGCATTAGAAATAATAGCTGAGTTTAAAGCTAATTCCCCACAATATCCGCCAAGAACTTCTAACATGAAAATTCTATTTGGTAAGGCATGACCAGAGTTTCTAATTCTAACGACATCATTTTTTATAACTTCCAAAGCAGTTGGATATCCAATTGTATAATCAGATCCTTCTAGATCATTATCAACTGTTAGGGGGATTCCATAGCAAATAAGATCTTTATATTGAAATGTACTAAGAAAACTAAGAGACCCATTACCACCACATAAAATCAAAATATCAATACTTTCTTGTTTGAGATTTTGATAGATTATTTCTTTATCTTTATGATCAAGTATTTTAGATGTACGACCACTTTGTATACATGGAAATTCTAAAAGAGAAAAATCTAGTAGTTCGTGTTTCTTGGTAGATACAAAAGAGTTCCTCAACAATCCATTCAATCCACCATTATATAAATAAAATTTATCATAATCTAACATAATATTAACATTATGTAGAAAATTATTAATACCACTCCCATCACCACCACTAATGACAATCCCAATATTCATAAACACCTCTACAATTTATATAATATAATAAATATTGTATATAATATGATATATATTATATACAATTATACAACATATATTTAATCCTGTCAATAGAATAAAACTATTATTCTTAAAAAAAACCTATCTTTATATAATGTAAATATTTATCATCTATATAACTTGATTAACAAGTTGTAGATTTTATATTGACAACCTCTCTATATTAATATATAATATATTAATATAGAGAGGTTGTATGCTACGACAAGAACGTTTAAAACATATTCTTCATTACTTAGAAATGTTCGATAAAGTTACAATTAATGAATTAGCAAAAGAGTTTGACTTATCACCTATTACAATTCGTTTAGATATAAAATACTTAGCTCATCAAGGTTTTGTTAATCGAAATCATGGATCTGTATCGTTATTAAAACAAAACATGTATCTAGGTGGCAATTTAGCTGATAGAAAACAAGAGAATTATGATTTAAAAAATAAATTATTAAAATTAGCAAGTTATCAGATAAATCCTGGAGATACAATCTTCTTAGATGATTCAACAACTGTTGCAAATATCATCCCTTTTTTAATTCCAATTTCTGGACTTACCATTGTTACACATAGTTTAGAAATTATATCTAAACTCAAAGAACATTCTCATATACACACTATAGGATTAGGGGGAACATTATGCACAATAGACCAATCTTTTATTGGTCCAACCGTTCTTGCACAGCTTGAAAACATTCATATTGATATAGCTTTTATAAGTTGTTGGAGTTTGGATATCTTAAAATATACCACTGAAACTAGTCATTCAGCTTCTATTATTAAACAAAAAACAGCAGAACGTAGCAAAAAAATTATTCTCGTAATGACCTCTAATAAATTTAATAATCACCATGAATTACCTACTGTTTTATGGGAAGATATTGATCTTATAATATCAGACTTTATTCCAAATGATATATTGGATAAGAAAAAATTTATTATTTTACCTTCATAATATTTAATTCTCTTTCATATAAAGAATTAATATTTGGCACTGTACTGTTTAAAACAAAATAGAGGAGTGTATTTAAGCAATACAGGTAAATTAGTAAGAGATCTAATCAAAACAAATACCTCTCCTAAAGAAATTACCAATCAACTTACTAACTATGTAATTACGAATCCAAAAGGTTTTAAACATATTAGTAGCTCTAATAATACCATAGATATTGCTGCCAATGATTCAAGGGATACAGCAAATACTAACTTTAATATTAGTTTTAAGAAATTTATGACAAATA
>JBOFNI010000298.1:0-1344 GCA_051658845.1 Brevinema sp.
ATTGTTTATAATTAACAAATTGAAGACCATATTTATTGGTATATATTATCGGAATATCTTGATAAAATACTGCCAGAATGTTACTATATACTACTATATTATCAGTGATAATAATATCTTTAGGATATATATATGGATACAATTTGTTTGTAGTAAAAAGATTCGTTAATATCAGATAATTATTTACTTCTAATTGTTTAATAATATCTTGTTTTTCAATAGATGAAATAATATTTTGTAATTCTACAATTTTCTCTTGTTCTTTATTATCAGCACAGCCACTAATAAATAATAAAATGATTAATAAATATTTCATTATATACCTCTTTAGAGAATAGGGAGTACACTATTGTCTTATCCAGTAAAGCAGGGATAGAAAAATGAGAGCTTTTAAGCGAATACTCTGTATAACTCTCTCTAATTTTTTTCAAAAATAGACAGAGTAAAATTTTTATTACCCAGCCCGGAAGCAGGGTTAGGAATAGCGAGTAAAACAAACCCCATAATATATATTATACTATGGGGTTTGTTTTGTCAAGTACCGCAGATAAGAGCGATACTGGCAGTAAATACTATTAATATTTATTATAAACTATGTTCTAAAGATTGTCAATATAATGCAAGAGATGGGGAGGTAAATAATTGAGAAATACGGAAAAAGAGTAGCTTAGAAGAGATGAAAAAAATAATAAGAAAAAAGCTAAAAATGTGTCGATATATATGGTGTCGCTTCTAAAAGAGAAATTATTTATCTCATAAATAGTATCTTTAAAAAACCTTTGCTACGAGTTTGGAAATCACGGATGACAGTCTGAGGAAGATGTTCTGTGATTCTATTCCTAATCCTGCTCGTTTATTTCATAAATTCGCTGGATAAGACGAAGTGCTGATTTATTCCAATCTCGCTATCGTCTAAAGACTTTCTAATCCTGCTAATGCTTACGCATTCCGCTGGATAAGAAAACAATCTCGCTATCGCTCGTTGTTTTCTAATGTTCCCTATTTTCCAAAAATATTTTTTGCTAAAAATTGTAACTTATTATTTTCAAATGATTTATACTACCACTAATCAACAAAAATAGTTTCCAAAATGTACCCAATTTAACCCAAAGATTTTCACAACTCATGTTATAATGTAAGAGTCATAGAAGCGATAGCGACTAATGAATCTTATACAGATATTCATCAATGAATATCTGTATCCCTAAAAAATCCTATTTGGAGGCTATCATGCAAATCTACTATCTCGAGAAATTCGTTAGTATGCTTATTAACGAAAAAGCGTTCCCTGCCCTTGCTCGTATTACTAAAATTAATGGCGAACGCTGTGAGTGTATTGAACTC
>JBOFNI010000299.1:0-1349 GCA_051658845.1 Brevinema sp.
TGCTGGATAAAGTCGGTTCAGGTTATCTTACGGATTCTGAGGGCGAACCTCATGTCCATCTTACACTTCTAAAATTCTTGTAAATCTCCTTTACCGTTTTTAGCATTAGCTAACACTCTTGCAAACCTTCTCCCTTCAGCATTGGTATAAAAAGTAACTCCTTGACCTATTACAGGATAGACGGTAGTAATATCATTTGTAATTTTTGAAAGCACTTTGATATATTGATTACCATCTATACCCAGATAGAGACGTTCTGTTTCCGTAATACTTCCTAAGTATTGCAGATAGTCTTTTTCTTTAGACGTATGGTTTGTTTCTTGTTTATCTGCATCATACTCATACGTAAGTCCATTTGTCATCTGCAGATTTCCGAAGTCTTCACTACCTGTCGCATAATAATATTCATTCGATTTGGGATTCCAATACGCAGCATGATAACCAATAGGTTCAAGTTCATATTCTTTCGGATTCCAATCTTTTGTACCATACCAAAGGTGTCCCCTAGTCTGTAAAAGCACAAGATCTCTACCTATATCATACGACGCATCAAGTGCTTCTGGCTCAGATACCAGCTCTCTTTCTACACTCTCTTCTTTCTGTATACACGCACTCAGTAACATAAACATCACTATTAACAATTTCATCTCATCACCTCACTATTTTAACTCATCTCTAAGTATAATACCAATTAGTAATAAAATCAAGATAGCTATAAAAATAAACAAGGAGCACACCTATGCATATCCGTTATTTCTTAACCATCCATAACACCCTCATTCACAAAAATTTCTCTTTCCTCATCTCTCGCAACTCTCAAGAACTCAAATATTCCGCTAACCTCACTCTTCCCATCAAATACTTCCCTAATTCCCCTTTCTCTATCGGTCAACTTCTATCCATCTCTATTCAATTTGATGATAATCCCAAATCTATCATCTTCTCCGGTTCCATCTCTCATATCTACCAACAAGACTCTTCTCTCATCATTAACGCTTCCTTTTCTATCACTCACAATAACGATCTCTTTGAAACTTATTCTCATTCTTCCTTACAAGACGCTATCTCTCATTTAGTCCCTCTCTGCTCCAATACTAACACCACCCAAGACTTTGTCTTTAAAGGCTCTCTACGCTCTTCTCTTTACCGCATCCTTCGTAAGAAAGTCTTCTTCATCAACTCTCAACAACAGCTCGTCATCCTCGATACACTCACCCCTAGAAACCACATTTCTCCTATCATCAAATCTGTTTCTTTCTTCTCTTTCGATATCGAACCAATACCCAATCTCGACATCTCCGATACTTTCTCTTACCTCAACCAGCAATTCATCATCATCGGTATCCATT
>JBOFNI010000300.1:0-1349 GCA_051658845.1 Brevinema sp.
CTTCTATTCTTTTAATGAACTTGGGACAATAGTTCGTTTGAAAGAATAAAAAATGCAGGAGTAAATTATGGCTTTGGAAGATATCCAAAAAAAAATTATTTCCGATGCTGAGCAGAAAAAATCAGTTCTTTTAGAATCGGCACACAAACAAAGTAAAGAAATCTTAGATTATGCTACTAAATCAGCTCGTGAATACCAAGAAGACCACCAAAAGCATGCACTGAGTCTTGCTGAAAATTTAGAGCGTGGATTGGTGATTGATGCGCGTCGGAAACTTGCTAACGAGATTTTAGCAAAAAAAAGAGATAGAATCGAACAGACGTTTACAAAAGCAAAATCAGAATTTATTTCTTCAGCTCATTATGTAGAAATTATGAAAACATTAGTGAGTCAATCGGTTACATCTAAAAAAGAAGAAGTTATTCTAGGTCAAGATGAACGGTTCTTAGATCAACAATGGTTGGACAGTGTTAATCAGAGTATAGGAGCTTCCTTAGTTTTCTCCAAAGAAAAAGGGAATTTTCATGGTGGGGTGATGCTAGCGGAAGGTTCAACTTTTGTTAATATTACGATCGATACCTTGTTTACACAACTTCGTGAAGATTCAGAAAAACCGGTTGCTGATATACTTTTTGGGAGGTAGCCATGGATAGCTGGGGATACCTAAGTGGGCTTCTTCGTGCAGAGAAAGTCCATGACCTCACTAATAATGATTTTTCTTTATTAGCAGAAGTTCAAGATGGAGATAGTCTGGTAAAATCTTTGGAAGATACAAAATACGGTCCTTTATTTCAAGGACAGAATCTTAGTCGATTTTCCGAAATTTTTGATGAATATTATCAAAATCGATTTCAAGCAATGGCTGATATTTCTCCTTGTCCTATTATTTTTCGTATTCATGCGGTAAAAACAGACTTAAATAATCTTAAATTATGCTACAAAGCGAAAGTGTCTCAACAAACGGTATCATGGGAAAATTTATCAGAAAAAGGTACTATTTCTCTTGAACGGATGTTTTCGATAGTTGAACAAGAATTATGGAATGAATTTCCTTCGGTAATTACTCAAGCGTTAATTATGCTAAGTTCGGTATCTAAAGATTCGTTAAGACAGGTAGATTTTTTACTGGATAAGGCCTATTATATGCATCGGATTGAGATCCTTGAAGAAGCGTCAACTCATGAGTGGGGGCTTTATAAAAGCTTGTTGGATCTTTATAAAAAAGAAACAGACTGTGAAAACATTAAAAATATTTTTCGAGCAAAAACAATGCTTTTAGAACGGAATCAAATAGCAGAAATTATGATCCCTGGTGGATATATTTCTGCCGATTATTTTATCGATCATGC
>JBOFNI010000301.1:0-1699 GCA_051658845.1 Brevinema sp.
AAAATTCGCCCTTCTCCAACCTGTGTTCCAACAGCATAAGTCGTCCCTAAATAGACGTTCAAGGTATTAAAAGACGCTGTTGTTTTATCGGGGAGATTTACTTCTTGACCCATTATTGTTTTCACAGGATCAAAATTCATCCCAAAACCTAATCTTGTATCCATTGCATGGATAATAGAACCTTGACCAAGATACAAATGCCCTAATTCAATACTAAATCCTCCTCCCAATGCTGTAGAAGTACGATCTTTTGCATCCACGTCTTTTGGCTCGTTCCAAGTTGCTTGACTATAGTTCAGACCACCACCCACATTGATCGTCATATTATTCTGTCCTACTGCTGCATATCCCAACACTGGAATAAATACTACCAATAGAGCTAATATTTTTGATTTCATCATAGAAATCCTCCTTAAATACTATTCCCATTTAATGGAAATTTTTTAATATATTATATCTTATTAATTTACAAAAAATTCTTAATAAAAATCTTAACGGAAATCATTTCCCAAAAACATATCCTATACTAAAATTCATATTGTATCCCAAATAAGAATCTTGAAATTTACTAAGACCAAATACTCCACCATCTTGAGGAATACTGGTTGTTATTGTATCTCTTACCGTAGATTTGAAACCAGTATACAACTTAGAAAAAGCAAAATCCAAACGATGGCGAAATCCTAGCATCAATCCGTTATTAAAAATATACTGGATTCCCAAAGGAAGATTTAGAGACAAAAGAAAGTTATTTCCCATCCTTGAGATAAAATGAACTTTTTCGTCATCAACTTGTTCGGATACAATCAGGTTTGCCGTAAAGAAACCAAAATTTAACCCTAAAATATCTACTAAGATACGACCATAGCCTACTATTTGACCAATGCCGTAAGTCGTCCCAATATAAAAATGCAGTGTATTAAATTTTATTTCTGAAAGACCTATAAGCTCCCCTGTATGAGGATTGTCAAGATTGACACCAAAACCTATCCTTGTATCTATCGCATGAATGACCGAATCTTGACTCAAATAGAGATAACCTATTTCTAAATTAAAACCGCCTCCTATATAGTCCGATAGGCGTTCTGAGCGTTTGGTGGAATCATCATTAATGACGATTTGGCTATAATTAAACACTCCTCCTAAATTAATCGTCATATTATTAGTACCTACTATGGAATAAACTGGTACAACAAACATTAATAATAACAACAATATCATAAAATTCTCCCTTTAATTATTTTTTAAAATACAATGATATTATTAAGACATTTATGTTTCATTAAATCATCCTATAATTATCCAATAAAAATGTTTTATGAGAGGAAAGTTTAAAAAATTAATACTTTTAATAAATTTATTAAGAAATATCCCTAAGGTCAAATATCATATAATATTTCATTTTATTAGCAAATTAGAATATTTTAAAAAACTTGACAAATATATTGTGATCTGTTATAGTATAACTGATAACACTTTTTGTAGATTAGAAATAATCTGCTTTCTATCTTATACTTTGAAATAATAGTATAGGATTATCTTATCGATAATTCTTTTTTTATTTTAAAGTGCTGATCTTCTTGCTTTATTACTTACACACATATAAGTTTATAATAATTGCTCATAGCAGTTTGTATACTTTGCCTGTGTGTAAGTTTTTAGATAGAAATATTGAAGATTTTTTACATTCTACAAAAGT
>JBOFNI010000302.1:0-6898 GCA_051658845.1 Brevinema sp.
GAGAAAAAATCCGTCTGTTGATCGTTTTGTTAATTCTTTACGATCTCCGGTACGGAATCCTCGATTAGAGGATAAAAGATAAATTCCTTCCAGTAAATTTGTTTTTCCCGATCCGTTATTTCCCACTAAACAATTAACCTGTGCAAATAAAGGAATCGTCAACTCGGAAAAGGAACGAAAATTGATTAGTCTTAATTGCTCTAAAAACATAATATCCTCATAGGGTCTTTTTCTAACAAAATAACCTCTCTAAAGAGGTTATTTATATGATAAATAAGATAGTTGTGTTTATACTCCACCTTTACCGTGGAGATTTTCTCGATCAAAAATTCGTTCCATAGGAGTAACGACCTTAGTAACACGTACGGAGAAGTTTTCATCAATAACAACCACTTCCCCTAAAGCGATTAGTTTATCGTTGACCAAGACATCTACCGGTTCACCAGCTAATTTTTCTAGTTCGACAATAGAGCCTTCACCGAGATTGAGAATATCTTTGATCGTCATCCGGGTACGTCCTAATTCTACAGTAACACGCATCGGAACATCAAGTAATAACGCAAGATTGTCTAAAGGTTCTACGGAAGCTGATGGGGCAAATTGCTGGAATTGTGCAGAAGTCATATTAACGGCATTTGCATTGGGTAATGAATCACCGTTTCTACTATTGTTTTCATCAACTTTATTGGATGCTGGGCTTAAAATCTTTGCGATACTTTTCATAAATTTTGTAGAAGAGATTGTATAAAAAGTATAAGAAGCTCCCTCGATATTTAAATGCATACCAATACGACATAAAGAACCTGTTGCATCAATAAATGCATCGCCATTGTCATATTTTTGAGATTCTGATAACGATGGAGAAACACTGATATTAAGTTTTTCTGATAAGAGTTTTGTATCGGAAGAAATAATATTAGAAATTGCTTCTCCAAAAGCTTCGATTACTTCACTACTGATTTCTGTAGATTCTGCACCAAGCATATGGTTGGTAACTTGAAGAACTGTATTTTCCGGAGCTCCTAATAACCAAGACCCTGAAATATTACCGGTTAGGCTACTGGCATTACCGACGATATTCATTGTCAAATCTTCAATGATTTTTGATTTAGGACCTGTTAGTAAAACAACATTTTCTAAGGTAACAGGAATATTCGTTAATTGGCTTAGAATACCGATTCGTGCTGTTCCAAGCTCGTTAAATAATTTATTTAATACTATTTCTTCGGTATTGCTTAAGCTTTCACTATCGTTATTTTCCAAAGATGTTCCTTGAAGCAATGCGTCTAATTCATCTTGTGATAATACTGAATCACTCATATGTTCCTCCCTAATATTCTTATCCAACTAACTTATTTTTCGGAATTTTTTGAAAAAAGTTGAGAAAAAGAGGTAAAAAACCTTAAATTTTATTATCTTTGATACAAGGATAATAAAATGAAAAATAGAATACTATTATATTTATTTATTATAGGTGTAGGATCTCCTCTCTACACTCAAACGGTATTTTCTCCTAGTGATGTTTTATTAGGCATTAGCTTAGGGGGAGGAAACGAGTACTATTCCTATGGAAAAGATGGAGCAGTGCTTAATCTCAGTTCGGAAATTATTATTGCTTCATGGCTAAGACCTAATAATCTCACCTTATCGCTTGGTGCTTTGACAAGCGGATCATTTTTTTTTGCTCCTGATCTTTTTCAGGGAGGATTATCGTTAATGCCTAGTTTTCATGTGAGTTTTTTTTCCAATATTGATTGGTATATCGCTTTAGGGTTTGGAATCACGATGCATAAACATTTTATTCTCTATGGAGCAGGATTTGCAACAGGATTTAATATATTGGTTTCTGATTTGGTATTGATTTCAATGGGTGTTGATCTTCAAGGACCTCAGATTTTTGGATCTCTTGGTATTAAATTTCGAATAGAGATTCTTTCATAATTTGATTTTTTTTTATTTTTTTTCTATAATATATAGGATTTATACTAGAGCTATGTCAATGAGTAAATTTTCTTGTGCTTTGTTTATATTATTCTCTACTTTTATATAGGAATTACTAAAAATTGAGGAAAGAGATTGTGGAAGATATGCCAATGAGTAAATTTTCTTGTGGTTCATGGTTTGTTTATATCATTTTATGTGAAAACAATAGTCTTTATACAGGAATTGCTAAAAATCCTGAAAAAAGATTTCAAGTTCATTTAGCCGGTAAAGGGGCGAAATATACAAAGATTTATAAGCCTGTTTGTTTGGTTCATTGTGAAGAATATCCCAATCATACTATTGCCGCTAAACGGGAAATTCAGATCAAATCCTATCCTACCACTAAAAAAAAACAACTAAAAAATATGATTTAGTACAAAAAATGTACTTTAGGGAGATATTTTATGAAAAAAATCGTTTTAGGGATTGTTTTTGTTGCAGTGTTTAATCCTATACACGCAGCTCAAAATTATAATCCTGGCAACTTATTGCTGGGGATAGGTATTGGTGCTGGTACTGCTAGTGCATACCCAATTGGTGCACCTCAAATGACGATCCATCCTTCTGTGGAGCTGATTGTTGGGGCGTGGAATTTTTTTGCTTTAGGAGTAACTGTAGATAGTAGTGTTAACTTTATTAACGGTCTTACAGGAACGCTAGCACCAATGCTTACGGGACATTTTACTTTAGTTCCTCGTTTTGATATGTATGTGTCTTTAGGGATGGGCTTACAATTATTACCTGCTAGTGGTATAAGAGGAGCTTATAATATTCATGTTGGTTTTGCGACAGGATTTAATGTGGTAATTACACCGGCATTTTTATGGAATATTGGAATGGCAATTCATGCAAATCAGTTTTTTGGATCAACAGGAGTAATTATTCGTTTTGGAGATGCGTCAAAAATTCAGTACAGAAGATAAATTTTTTGTTTGCTGATATAATTTTGTAAATCAGCTTCGTTATTTGATAATAAAGCTTTTTAGTTTAAAATAATAATCCCTCTCATAAAGAGAGGGATTATTATTTTAAAGAGTTTTTAAATAAAGAAGAGTTTATAGATCTTGGTCGTTGATTAACGATAGGAGGTCTTCCGAAGAGAAAGTGCCAAAATTATTGTTTTCTTGCATTAGGTTATCAAATAGAAAATCTTTTTTCCGTTGGAGATTATAGATTTTTTCTTCAATAGTTCCTTTGGTCATCAGCCGATAAATATTTACCGTTTTGTGTTGTCCTATTCGATGAGCTCGGTCAATTGCTTGATTTTCTACAGCAGGATTCCACCAAGGATCAAATAAAATTACCGTATCGGCACCGGTCAGGTTTAATCCAATCCCTCCTGCTCTAAGAGAGATTAAAAATATAGGAATCGTACTATTATTAAATTCTTCAGTTAATTGGATACGATTATTGGTTTTGCCATCAATATAAAGAAAATCAATATGTCTTTTTTTTAATACTTGTTGGATAATTTTGAGCATCGAAATAAACTGGCTAAAGATTAATACACGATGATTGGATTCTAATGCTTCATCCAATAATTCTAATAATGCTGTCATTTTAGAAGAATAAAGCTCGGGGTTTTCTTGTGCTAATTCCGGATAAATTAATCCTGGATGAAGAGTTATCTGTCGTAATTTAGTTAATGCCGATAAAAAATCAATGCGGTTGTGATTTAAACGGTTTTCTGTAATAATCGTTTGAAAATGATCTTTAACCTTGGATAAGGTATCGACATAAAGAGATTTTTGGCGGTCTGTCAGTTCGGTAAGAATTGTTTGTTCAATTTTTGGAGGTAATTCTTTGTAGACGGTATCTTTTGTTCTTCTGATAATAAAAGGATGACAAAATTGGTAAAGACGGTCTAAAGTGTCTTTTCGTTTTTGGATATCGAATCCTTGTAACGGATCTTCAAAATGCTTTTGAAAATATTTATGAGATCCTAAAAATCCAGGCATTACAAAATCAAAAATGGACCATAGTTCTGAAATATTGTTTTCTAAAGGAGTTCCACTAACAGCAATTTTGGAGAGAGCTTGAATTTTTTTGACGTTTTTTGTGCGTTTGGAATTAATATTTTTAATATGCTGAGCTTCATCGAGAATACAAAAATGGAACTGTTGATGTTGATAGTGTTCGATATCAAAATTAAGCATGTGATAGGAAGTAATAATAATTCGATGTTGATCTAATGTTTTCAGTTTTTCTTCTCGTTGTTGTTTACTCCCACTAACTAGGAGAATATCAAATCGATCCGGATAAAATTTTTGGACTTCGACTAACCAATTGAGCATAAGGGCTGTTGGGGTAATAATTAATGTCTTTCCATGGGATGAGTATAGATCCAATAATGTTAAAATCTGTAAGGTTTTCCCCAAACCCATTTCATCTGCGAGAATGAATCCAAAACCGAATTTATATAAGAGTGCCATTCGTTCGACACCGATCTTTTGGTAATTTCTTAAGATTGAAGTATTTGGCACTTTAATTTGGGGTACAGTGCCTTGATGAATAAAATCTTTTAATTCTTCCCATTCTTCAGGAATTAGGGCATCGGGATATAAAGATAAAATCCATGGAAGAAAAGAAGCTTGAATCTGAACTTCTGTATGATGCTTTTGTTGTCTTAATGCTAAGAGTTGTTTAATTTTTTCCAATTGATTTTCTGGAATAGCAATCAGCGAATCGTCTATTTCTAAAAATCCTTGATTGATAATCTGTTCTAGATCGGCAAGGGAGAGCTTAAGCTCTTGATAGTTATATTCAAAATTAATCGATAACCAATCAATACTACTGAATAGAGGGGTTTGAGAAGATTTAGAAATAGAAATAGCTGGAGTTTCTGTACCTAAAATAAATTGGAGTTTTTGTTTTTTACCGATATGATAAATTTTTGTGTTTTCAGCAATCTGTGGGAGGAAATTTTCAAAAAAATTAACCCGATCATCGGTAATAATTTTATTATCTTTGATCTCACCCAATAGACTATAAAAATTCTGAAAACTTTTTTCGATAATTGTTTCTAATTGTTTACGGATAGGGTGTTGATGATTAATAAGGAGGGCATTATTATGCTCTCCCTTAATGGCAAAATCGTTATGAGAATGAAGGTATTTTCGAGCACTTTCTAAATGGAGAGGAAACAGATGTTTTTTATTATTTATCAATGCTTCTAAGAATAAAGCCAGTTCGTATTTGTGATTGGATTTGTTATAATGAAATTCAAAGATGGGAGTAATAGATTCCGGATGGATAATTTTAGGAGCGGTCAGATATTTAGACAAAAGAGATTGCTTGTTCTGTATTTCTTCAATAAGAAAAGAACTTTCGGTAATTGTAATACTACTTCTTCCATGCAAAAATAAGTCATCGGTCGTTGTAGAACGAAATAATATATAGAGAGGGGCGATTGTATGGTTCTTAATAATATAGGGAATTGTTGAAGGTAGGAGCAAACTTTCTTCGTTGGGGTCAAGAGAAATTGTGGAATTAGCAATATCCAAAAATATTTTAGGAGAAAAAGCTTTTGCTACATAAGAAAGAGATTTTTGTTTTTCTCCTGTCAAAACGCACGGAATTTGGGTAATAAAACTAATTAGTTCTTGATCGAAAGGAGCATGAAAGATAACAGCATTATTTTTTTTAGAGTCTTTTTTTAATGATGTCCAGTAATTTAAAAAAGCAAGTTCAATAGGGCGGATCTCAGGATAACGAGAGTAAAGTATCCCAAAGGATTTTTGGGAATCAATCAATTCTAAAAATAAAGGATCAATATTGAGTGATACGGTGAGAGAGTTGATTCTTTGATTATTAGTGTGAAGGTGTAGAACCAATTCAAATAAAGAATTCATGAATTCTCCTATAAAGTATAATTATACTATAATTAATGTTGTATTGCAATTAAGCAGATCAATAATTATTGACTTTTTGTCAAATTCGTTTATAATAAGGAATATATAAGAATTATTTTAGGAGATATCTATGAATTACTCTATTGACCAAGATAAGATTGTTTCTTTATTTATGGAGATGGCGGCTATTTCCAGTCCCAGCTTTCATGAGAAAGAAATGATGGTTTTTATTGAAAATTATTTAGTAGGCAAAAATGTTGAAATACAGAAAATTCCCTATACTCATACTAATGGATTGAGCTCGGAAAATCTGATGATTAAGCTACCGGCAACTGACAAATCCAAAAAGGGCTTGTTTTTTGATGCTCATGCAGATACCGTATCACCTTGTGAAAATATCGTTCCTATTCTTGATGGGGATATTATCCGCGCTTCCGGAAATAGCGTATTAGGTGCTGATGATAAATGTGGGATTGCAAGTATGCTTGTTGCGATTGATATCATTTTGGAACAGAATATCCCTCATGGAGAACTGTTATTTATCGTTTCTTCTGCAGAAGAAGGAGGATTGGTTGGGGCTCGTTATATTCCTCAAGAAATTTTCCAGAATAT
Organism: Brevinema sp.; assembly: GCA_051658845.1. GTDB lineage: Bacteria > Spirochaetota > Brevinematia > Brevinematales > Brevinemataceae > Brevinema_A. Next base: position 6,447 of record JBOFNI010000302.1, read on the forward strand.
GGATTATGGGATTATTTTAGATTCCGGTGGGCCTGTAGGATCAATTAATTTAAAAGCACCTTTTCACTATGCTTATATAATTACCGTAAAAGGGCGAGCAGCACATGCTGCAATTGCTCCTGAAACAGGGATTAATGCGATTAAAATTGCCGCTCAATTAATCAACGATCTTCCTTCTGGAAGGATTTCTGAAAATACGGTGAGTAATGTGGGATTAATCAGTGGAGGTTCGGGACGGAATGTTGTTCCTGATACAGTTACTATTGTTGGAGAGTTTCGATCTTTAGTTGATAGCAATTGTATGCCGCTTAGAGAACAAGTCCTAAATGCTGTCCAAAAATATAAAAAAGATGCAGTAGATATTACTTGTGATTTAATACAAAGTACCGTTGGATATAGTTTTGATTCTTCTTCAGATATTATCCAATTTATCGCCCAAGGATTAACAGACA
>JBOFNI010000303.1:0-1092 GCA_051658845.1 Brevinema sp.
GTGCGTTCTACTTTTCTTTTGTATTCAATTGCTGAAATGCAGCCAATTGCATATAGGACATTTGATCAGAGGCAACTACTTTTTCTGCAGTCTATCTAACTGTGAGGTATTCACAATATTGTTACCAAATCACTCTGGCTAACTGTCTATTTTTGTCAAAATACATAGCAGGTTATAATAAGATCACAAACGACACAACAATGCAAATATCAAAACTTCAAGCATGTTTCTGCCCGGTTTCGAACCGGGGACCTTTCACGTGTTAGGCGAACGTGATAACCACTACACTACAGAAACTGATGAGTTTTGGTTGTTGTCCCAGCTTGGAATCCCGGTCAACACATGTGGTACTGCTAAGATGACTGAAGTTTAAAAGGCAGTTGGAAGCCGAAAGTCGGAAGAAATTGACCAGCAGGTCCTTGCTTTAAAAAACTGTGGGGCATGCTTCAGTGGATGCTTTCTATTTTTCTTCTGTATTCAGTTGGTGAATTGCAGCCAATTGCATATAGGACATTTGATCAGAGGCAACTACTTTTCTGCAGTCTATCTAACTGTGAGGTATTCACAATATTGGTACCAAATCACTCTGGCAGCACTGTCTTTTTTGTCAAAATACATAGTAGGTTATAAGATGACAAAAGACACAACAATGCAAATATCAAAACTTCATGCATGTTTCTGCCCGGTTTCGAACCGGGGACCTTTCGCGTGTTAGGCGAACGTGATAACCACTACACTACAGAAACTGATGAGTTTCGGTTGTTGTCCCAGGTTGGAATCCCGGTCAACACATGTGGTACTGCTAAGATGACTGAAGTTTAAAAGGCAGTTGGAAGCCGAAAGTCGGAAGAAATTGACCAGCAGGTCCTTGCTTTAAAAAACTGTGGGGCTCCCGCATGTGCTTTAACCTAGAGTTTTTACTGCTAAAATCACTGGAGTTTATAAGGCAATTGGAAGCCGAAAGTCGGAAGAAATTGACCAGCAGGTCCTTGCTTTAAAAAACTGTGGGGCATGCTTCAGTGGATGCTTTCTATTTTTCTTCTGTATTCAGTTGGTGAATTGCAGCCAATCGCATATAGGACATTTGATCAG
>JBOFNI010000304.1:0-3075 GCA_051658845.1 Brevinema sp.
AATAAAACCAGCAACTAAAGAATCTCCTGCCCCAACACTACTGACTAATGTTCCCTTTAATGGTTTAGCAAAATATATACGATCTTCTGATAAAAGATATGCACCCTCGGAACCTAGAGAAACAATAATATTTTGAATAGAATACTGTTGTTTTAATCTGATGGCTAATTCAAGACATTGTTCGGAGTGTTGTATTTCACAAGAAAAAAATTCACCAATTTCATCTTTATTTGGTTTGATACAAAAAACATTAGTAATATTTTTGAGAGTTTGCTTTAACATATTGCCACGTGTATCTAGGATAATTTTTGTATCTTGGGTTACCGCTTTGGCAAGAAGTTCATAAGTATTATGTGGTAGACTTGGAGGCACAGATCCTGATAGCACTAGTGCATCAATATGGGAGTATGATTTTAATTTTAATAAAAGGTGATTGAATTTATCAGAAGGAATCTCAGGGGTAACTCCTGAAATTTCACTTTCTTCTGATGAGGTTTTAATTTTGGTATTGATCCGTGTTTTTTCTGTAATAAAGATAGGGAAAAGAATATCGTGTGATTCTTCTTGGATAAAATTACCTGTAAAACCTCCAACAAAAGCAAGTGCTTCGGTTGATACCCCAATATTTTTAAGGACACGAGATACATTAAGTCCTTTACCACCAGCATAAAAAAAGTTCTCCTGGGAGGATAATGTTTTTCCAGGAATAAATTGATCTAGTGTAATATGAAAATCAACAGCAGGATTTAAAGTAACAGTAATGACCATAGATAACCTCATATACAAATACGATATTTCCTACATATTATATTACCAAAGTATGGTTTTGTCAACTAAAATCACTAATAGAGATAATAGATATATTGATTATAGCATTTCTCACAATAAAATAAATAGCAGTATATTTTTGTTTTATATAAGTATAGTTATTGATTTCTATTTAATGTAAAAAAAATTAGACCTTATGGGATTTTACTGTTAATTTCATTAAGAAGATAGTTTTTTTTTTATAAAATGAGGTATCAGATGAAATTTATTATCATAATATTAATGGGCATTGTTGCCTGTCAAAATACAATCTTGTTGTTTCAAGAGAAAGTACAAGGAACATATCGTTTGTTATCGAATCCTTCACAAACCTTTACGATTGATAATTCCGGTAATATGGCGGGAACACCGGAATTACAGATGTTTTTTTTTCGAGGCGTATCTCCTAATAAGGCAATCTATACAAAAAAGGTAAGTGGTACGAAATATTATGTTCCGATACGTTTGGACAATAATATTATTTATTCTAATAACCAACAAAGCTCGTCTCGTGATGTTTCTTTTGTTAATATGACCGCTTTTGGAGAAAAAATTGCGGAGAACAATTTTCTTAAATGAGGTGATTTTTGATGAATCGATTAATTAAAAAATCTCCTATTCTTTTCGTTATAATATTAATAGTATCCTGTAACGTGAATACAGGAACAACTAATTTAGCGGATGAATACTATTTATCAATGATTTTCGGCCAATATCGTCTCAGTCAAGCCGGTGTCGATATTCTGAATAATGCTTATTTCAATCCTGCTCCGGTATCTCCTTACACGATACATAATATTTTTTGTGTGGATAATTATGGTCTGATTGGAATTTACTCCGAAGAAGACAATGTTGTTTTTAATTTTGTTTATGCGATACAAGACGATACAACCTCTGCTATTTATAGGGTCAAACTGCCTAAAGTTTCAGACTCTGGTTCCTTAATTCAAGTAAATCGCTATCTAAAAATAATGCTGGATGATTCCACAAATCTTATTTTTTCATCTCAATATACGGATACAAAAGAAAAAGCAGTCGATTTAACCGCTGATTATCTATTTGCCAGTCCGGCATATTAAATCTCTCTTTTTTTTCTTGATTCCTTTGAATATTGTTTTTATATCTTCTTGTTATACTCATGATTTTTCTAAAAAATCCGAAATATAGATAGTAGTTTATCTATATTGAAAGAGGGAAAAATGCAAATTATGAATCAACAGGCACTGATTTCGATGAATCGAACTCATGAGTTTAGCCAACTCAAAAATAAAGCGTTAGAAGACAATAAAATTACAGAAGTAGCACAGGAGTTTGAATCCTTATTTATTGAGATGATGTTTAAAGAAATGAGAAAAACGCTTGATAATACTGATTTATCAGGAATTAATTCTCCGGGTAAGGATATTTTTAACGATATGCTTTATACGGAATATTCTAAAGAAACATCAAAATTAGGGGGTTTTGGGCTTGCTAAAATGATAGAAGATTCATTAAGAACCCAGTCAAGGCACTTATAAAAAAAACAAAAAAAAACAAAAAAATCTAAATATTTATTTAAATTGACCGAAAATTCAAATATATAGTGCAAGGATGCACCTAAAACATATATCATGGAGGATATGATGGTTATTAATAATAATATTCCTGCGATTTTTGGGAATCGTCAGTTAGGAATCCAAGGATTGGCTAATAGTAAAACCATGGAAAAACTTTCTTCTGGGATGAGAATTAACAGAGCAGGGGATGATGCGTCCGGATTAGCAGTATCAGAAAAAATGCGTGCTCAAATCCGTGGTTTGAATCGTGCCAATATGAACACCCAAGATGGTGTTTCTTTTATCCAAACGACAGAAGGGTATTTGGCGGAAACGACACAGATCCTTCAAAGAGTTCGAGAGTTGGCAATTCAATCGGCAAACGGTATTTATACCGACGAAGATCGTCAGTATATCCAAGTAGAAGTTTCTCAGATGATTGCAGAATTAGATCGTATTGCTTCTCAAGCTCAATTTAACGGATTGAGAATGCTTACGGGAACATACGCACGACCTACTGCAGAGCAACCTGCTCAAGCTTCTATGTGGTTTCATATTGGGGCTAATATGGATGAAAGAGTTCAAGTCTTTATTGGTACGATGAATTCTCAAGCTTTAGGTCTTAAATCTCCAGTAGGAAATCCTGTTACCGCTTCGTTTATTTCCTTGAGTACCCAAAATGGATCTAATGCGGTTATCGGTCTTGTGGATCAAGCACTCCGTAAAGTGAATG
>JBOFNI010000305.1:0-3677 GCA_051658845.1 Brevinema sp.
CATCTACTGGTATTGGTGTTCTCTATGGAAAAAAAGAACTATTAAAAAAAATGCCTCCTTTCTTTTTAGGAGGTGGAATTGTTCACGATGTTTCTTTAGAAAATGCTGTTTTTGGTTCTATTCCCAGTAAATTTGAAGCAGGCACTCCACCTATTGCCGAAGCAATTAGTTTAGCTGTGGCAATTCGTTATATCCAAGATTTAGGGTGGGATCTTATCCACGGTATTGATGAACAACACCGTGTTCTCGCACAAGAAATGTTTGATTCTTTTAAGGATTATCTACAGATATTCGGTAATTCTCCTTCAAAAGCTCCTATTTTTTCTTTTCAAATTCACGATTTACACCCCCATGATATTGGATCGTTTTTCAATGAATTAGGTATCTGCGTTCGCACCGGTCATCAATGCACTCAACCAACTTGGAAATGCTTTCATGTATCTTCCGTTACCAGAGCATCTGCATATATTTATAATACTCCCCAAGAATGGGAACATTTCGCCCAAACATTAAAATCATTACTGGAGTTTTTCCATGTTAGAAAATTTAGCTAAGCTTTATCAAGAACTTATCTTAGAACATAGTAAGAATCCCAAAAATATTGGGGTTGTCAACAGTCCAACGGCAAAAAAAGGATTGGGACTTAATCCCTCCTGTGGAGATAAATTAATCTTATCTCTTGATATTCAAGATGGGATTATCAAAGATCTTAAACATGAAAGTGATGGTTGTTCAATATTTCGAGCTTCTTGCTCTATGATGAGTCAAATATTAATTGGGAAAACCAAAGAAGTAGCGGAAGAAATTTCAACGCTCTTTATTCGTTTAATTACCTTTGATGAGCATAATACTTTTAGCCCTGAAGAATTAAAACTTCTTGGAAAATTACAAGTGTTTGAAAATGTTTCTCGATACCCTGCCCGAGTCAAGTGTGCAGCTTTATTCACGAGGACGTTACAAGATCTCCTAAAAAATTATGATTCTATTGATGGTGAGTTGGTCGTTTCTACCGAAAATGATTTTTGATGAGATGATTATTTTTAATAACATAATTTTGGAATATCCATAAAAACTTCTTAGCCCAATATAAAAATATTAAAACTAAGAAGTCTTTTTTATTTCTCTAAAGAATACTATTTTTTGATCTGTTTGTACAAAGTATAAGCATAATCGATACCTGTGATCGCTGTGAAAACAGCAACGCTACAGACGAGAAAAGTCGGCAAATAAAAAAGAACATTCCCTTCCCAATAATCTAAATAATAAAGATAGGGATTGATCAAAAGAGAATTTAAATAAAAAGTCCCTAACAAAAATAACAAAATTATCGCTCCAATTGTCATTTGAGCCGCTGTTTTTATTTTCGCCAAAAAAGATGTTTTAAAAGTGATTTGATATTTCAAGGCATAGTTTCTCATTTGGGTAACAGCAAGATCTCTAGACAAAATCACCAAAAAAGCCCACAAAGGAATGGATAATTTCGGAATAAACACAAAGACCAAATATAAAGCCCAAATAAGATATTTATCGATCAGTGGATCCATATAAGCACCCCAATCACTGAGTTGGTTTAAGCGACGAGCAAGATAACCGTCTAAAAAATCGGTAACTGCCGCTAAAATAAAAGCAACATTCACCACGATCAAAAGAGAGAGACTAGGAGTTCCAAAAATTGGCAATAAAGGAATTGCACAGATAGGAATCATGAACAAACGAAAAATTGTAATACTATTGGGAATATTAAAGATAAAACGGGGCATACTAAACCTCTCTGATAAAAACAGCCTCTAAATCATGATCGTCAGAAGAAGTAATTTGAACTTCTGCCATTTCTATTAATTCTTGATGATAATCTTTAGGTACGGTAACTTTCACAATACCGTCAATTTCTGGAGCATCGTATTCGGAACGCATCAGCATTAATCGACCCTCTTCTGTATCTTCTGAAATTCCTTCTCCGATACATATTAGTTTTTTACCGATGAAACGTTTTAAACGCTCTGTAGATATTCTCTGTTGAGTTTCTGCCCAAACAGTAATACGATCTTGAGCAATAGCGTTTGGAATATGTTCGTTCATTGTATAAGATTTTGTTCCCTCTTCATGGGAATAAGCAAAGAAACCTACACGATCAGCCTGTATTTCCTCAAGAAATCGGGTAATCTCTTGTGCATCTTGATCCGTCTCACCTGGATACCCAGCAATAAAAGAAGTCCTAATCGCAATATCGGGATTAGCAGTTCTAATTTTTTGAAATAATTCTGCCATTGAGTGATAATCACCTGAACGGTTCATTAAGGAAAGTATGTTTTGAGAAACATGCTGTAAAGGAACATCGATATAATTACAAAACACAGAAGAACATTTATATAATTCTGCTAATTCTATAAGCATCGGATCAGGAAAGAGATACTGTACACGAATCCAGTCAAATCCTACTAATTCCAGTTTTTGAAGCAAAGGAATTAACGAACGTTTATGATAAAGATCTGTGCCGTAATTGATCGGATCTTGCGCAATGACAATTAATTCTCGTATTCCCTGATCGAAAAGCATTTTTGCTTCATCGATAACATCCTGCTCTACACGACTTCTTTGAAGACCTCTCATTAAGGGTATAGCACAAAATCCGCAAGCTCGATTACAACCTTCTCCAATTTTAATCCAAGCATGTTTAAATCCAGAAAATAATAAAGAACGCTTACTTTGAACAGTGTCTTTATAGTCCCCTTGATCTAGTACGGCTTTATTTTTGTGTCGGATAAAAATTTCTTTAATCTTAGAAGGATCTTTGACCCCCATAAATGCGTCAATTTCTGGAATTTCTTGTTTTAATTCTTCATGATAACGGGCAACCATACACCCCGATACAACTAAAATTAATTCTTTTTTTTGTCGCTTTAGCAATGCATGCTCTAATATAGTATTAATCGATTCCTGCTTAGCAGATTCAATAAAACCACAGGTATTTACAATAATAGCGTCAGCTTCTTCCGGAGTAAATACCGGATAATGTTCTCCACTTTCAAATAAATGAGCACACATTTTTTCTGCATCGACTAATGCCTTAGGACAACCTAGAGCATCAAAAAACACCTTCATCGATTCGCCCCCCTCATGTATTAACAAAATACTCATACAAATAATAGTATGAGTATTAGTTTATCATATTTTTTGATTCTCGTCAATCTTATTTTAACTGAGATCGATAGAGTGTACTCACATTAGCATCTGTACTTTTATAAAAGATTGATTGAGAACTTTCACCAGCAACCCCACCTCTAATAACATTGGTAAACTCAGAAAATGTTATCGTTGCAGCCCCTGCATTACCCAATGATAATTTTACTCCGTCGATAAAACTCATCCGTACCGTATCACCAGTATTTAATAGTTGTTGCTGTTCTACTACCGTATCGACCTGATATGCTACCCAAACAGGTCGTGTAGCCGTAACCAACATATTAAAAGTTTGGACATTCGTAACAGAAGTAATCGAGACCGTATTACGAATAGCATCTCGATACGGTGTAATATTAAAGAAAGATGGTGTCTTCTGAGTGTATTGTAATTCTAACTCGATATTATTATTATTAACGGCAATAATTTCTAATTTGAGGTCACTCATTTCATCAATATCAATATTAAGAATATCTCCATTTTTATATGTATATTGA
>JBOFNI010000306.1:0-1177 GCA_051658845.1 Brevinema sp.
ATAATAAGTTATTAAGAGAATCTTTTACGAATTTCAAGGATTTTCCCTACTAAGTAATCCATCGTTCGATCTCCTTTGATAGAGTTACAAGCAGTACAGAGTAATTGTAAATTATCCTCGTTATCAGATCCCCCCTTTGCTTGTGGGATAATATGATCGATCGCAAAATTTTCTATACGGAAATGATCGCTACAACCTGCACAATTCCCTGCCTGTAAACCATAAAGCTTGATTTTGACTTCTTTTTTGTATTTACCAACGAGCTTTTTAGTATCTATGTCTGTTCGGTCGGGAATATCTTCTCGAAAAGTAAGAACATTTTTATGTTGAAACAAGGCTTCAGGATTGGCAATTTCTTTATGAAGACGAATATTAACTAGTTCATAAGCTTTTTTAGAAATATCAATCCCTATCCACTCTTTACCGAGTTTTTCGGAAGCGACACAGGTCGTAGCACAACCACAAAAAGGATCAAGGACTATACCGTCCTCAGGGCAAGAAGCCTTAATAATACGCTCCAGTAAGGCAAGTGGTTTTTGCGTGGGATAGCCCACCCGTTCTTCACCGGTAGGTAAGTTTATATCTATCCATAAATTACCAATAGGTACACCTTTGTAATCTTTTAGATACTTTCTTCGTTGAAGTTTACCGTTTTCTTTGATTACAATATTTCCCTTTTGAAATTCTTCCTCCAGCCGTTCTTTACTCAGTCGCCAGCCGGCAGAATGAGGATTTCTAAATCCACGCCATTCATAACAAAGATTAGATCTTTCGCCCATTCCTTGATTTCGCCAAAGGTGTACAGAATCATCATAATAACGTTCGCCTGTTTTTTCATCCACTAAAGAAAATTTTTTGTGAGTTTCTTCTAGTGTTAATTCTCTTACAGTTTTAAGAGTATATAGCGGATTTTTTGCATAAGAAAAAATACTATCAACATTGGTTCCCCAAGTTCGTGAATCAAACTGACTACCTTTTTGTGCAGAAGAGGTTCTTTTCCAAATAATTTCTCCAAGAAAATTCTGATGTCCAAAAATAACATCCAATAGCAGTTTGAGGTAATGTCCCATTGTATTATCACAATGCAAGTAGATAGAGCCTGTATCTTTAAGCACACGCTTTAATTCAATCAAACGAATTGCCATATAAGTAAGATAATACTTATTACTCACATCAC
>JBOFNI010000307.1:0-7980 GCA_051658845.1 Brevinema sp.
AGGGGATAATGCCACAATCCTTTGGATAGAGGGTGAGCTTACAGGTTTAAAAACAAACCAATAACTACTAACAAATCCAACAACAAGAATCGTAATAATCCATTTCATTTAATTTTCCTCATCGTAGTATTTTCTTTATTATCTCTTACTTCAATTCCTAGTTTTAGGAGTTCGTCTCTAAGACGGTCGGATTCTTGCCAATCTTTCGCTTGACGTGCAAGATTTCGTTGTTGCAATAATTCTATAATATCTTCACTGAAGACTGTTTCTTGCGAAAACTCTAAGACTCCTAAAATTTGGTTAATAGCCATGAGATCGTCTAAAATACTCTGTGTATTGAAGAGAGTACCATTGTAATAATTGTTAATAAGTGTGAAAATTTCTCCGATAGCTCCCGAGATATTGAGATCATCGTGGAGATATGATTCAAATTTTTCTCTTAGAGGGTAGATTTCTCCTTCCTGTCTTGGAGATAACTCTTGAATAAAATTATTAATTCGCTTTAAGGCGGAGCCGGCTCCTTTAAGACCTTCTAAGGTAAAATTTAAGGGAGAACGGTAATGAGCTCCTGTTTGTAAATAAAATCGAATACTGTTATAATCAAAGCCTTGCTTAGCAAGGTCTCGTACGGTATAAAAATTATTAAGACTCTTACTCATTTTTTTGTTATCTACGAGGAGATGAGTCGCATGAAGCCAAAACTTCGCCATAGGTTTTTGAGATAAGCATTCACAATGTGCTTTTTCGTTGGTGTGATGAGGGAATAAGAGATCAATTCCTCCTGTATGGATATCTAAGCCATTTGGATATTCTCTTTGTACCATTGCCGCACATTCTGTATGCCAACCGGGACGACCTCTTCCCCAAGGGCTTTCCCAAAACACCTCTTCGCCTTTGTTTTTTTTCCAGAGGACGAAATCGCCAACATCTTCTTTTTGAAAGTCAAGATCACTACCGGAAGCACCGTCTTGAATATGTTCTAAATCCAATCCGGCAAAATTACCGTAATCTTTGTAAGCAGAACTTTTAAAATAAACTCCATCTTTACTTTCGTATGCGAAGTGATGAGCGATTAATTCTTCTATTAGGGCGATCATGTCGTTGATATAATCTGTTGCTTTTAGATAAGAAGTCGTACTCTGATCGAAATTAAGGTTAGAAAGATCTTCAAAAAAAGCGTTTGTATATTGCTCGGTAAATTGTTTAAGAGAGAGATTCTGCTCTTGAGAACGCTGAATAGTCTTATCGTCAACATCGGTGATATTCCGAGTATGAGAAACTGTATACCCTGCAGATTTGAGGGTTCGGATGAGAAGGTCTTCAAATAAAAAAGTTCTTAAATTACCGATATGGGCGTAGTCATAGACGGTAGGTCCACAGGAATAGATAGAAACGTGTGATTGCTTTGGGAATTCCTCTAGTTTTTTTGATAAAGAATTGTAAAATTTCATAAACTCGCCTACTTAAATAGTTATTAAATTATTTCTAAAGATAGAGATCAAAAATGAGTTTTACTATTATTATAAAGGTAGAAACGTAATATTCAATATTTTCTCTGATAATCAATTAATATAACGATGAGCTTCTATAAAAATCTTTTCATACTAAGGATTAATAGAGCATATGAACCCTTATACTACTATTAATCAGATTTTTTTTGAATCTCTTCTATTACTTTAGTGATGTGATCCATTTTTTTCTCTATCTCAGGTAATAATTTTACTAAGTTACAGACATACATAATGGTAATCGCATTGGTAAATAAGAGAATAAATATAATTAATTCTTCGTCCATTTTGTCCTCCTCTTTTTATAATTGATTTGTTGATTCTACAAATTTTGCTAATTATTATAATTGAGAACCTGTATTTTTATAATAAGCTTCCTCTATTCGTTTAAACCAATTTTTTTGAATAGTAGGGTCTTGGGCATTTGTATTCACAACTATTGCCAAGGCTTGTACAAACTCTAATCTGCTATTAAATATTGGGAATCTAGGATTTTTAGTAGTCCAATTTCTAGGGCGAATATTATATATGATATTTTGTTTCCATTGGAGATTGATTGCAGCTCTTTCAGAGCTACCCGATATTTCCCAAACTTTCTTGAGCCAAAAATCTTTAATAAGGATAGCTCCATTATTATTTATATATTCAAAGATTAGATAATCCGAATCTAATCGATAAGGTTTATCTAATAAAGACTTAATGTAGGATTGAAAATTTGCAATATCAAAATTAGGACTTTTAGTAAAACATTTAACTTCAAGAAGACCTTTAGTATGACTTTTAGGGTCTAAGAAAAAATCAGGAGGTTCTTGAGCATTATCATGATCTCTAAAATAAATCTTTTTTGTTTTCATATATTCAATAAGCCATTCTTGAATTAGATTTCCGAAGACACTATTATCATTGATTTTTGTTGTAACATTACTTAATGAGAAGTAGGCATGACCAGTAGAATTCTTGATACCGTTTTTTACAAGTGAATTATATAAATCTATAGCTGGCATTGGAGAACCCTTTTAGAAACCTCTGTAATTACAGGAGGCATCACCGTATTTCCTATAAGATCATATGCTTTACGATAATCTAGTTTTATATGATAAGTCTCAGGAAATCCTGAAAATCTTAATGCTTCTCGAATAGTAATAGGTCGAACTCCTCTTGGATCTGAAATTCCTATTTTTCCTACTTCGGTTGCTACTATTGTTGGAGCTACATCGTTGGGAGATATTATTTTTGCAATAGGAAAAGATAATTTTCCTGTAACAATATTATATCCTTTTGGGGCTTGAGTATGATAGATTCGTTTTTTAATCCCATCAATAATAACTTGTTGTTTAGGATGTTCAAAAACTAAATAACCTTTACCACAGAGATCGTTTAACATAAATTCTAAATCGGGATGGTCATAGAAGGTTTTAATTTCATTTATTGTTAGAGGCATGCCGTCCATCCATTCAATACCTTTTAGCTCAGCCCATTTTTTATATCGTCTCTGTTTTAGTAGTAATGAAAGTAACTCTTGTTGATTTTGAGATACTTTCCCTTTTAATCCAATATTCCAAGAGTGGATATTATTTTCTCCCCCTCGTTTGTCTTTGATTGATTTACCATATAACTCTTGATAGGAATAGGAGCAGGATAAAAGATTAGAGAATTCTGAAGGTATATAAGGAATATTTTCTATACAAGATTCAGTGTTTTTATGGATTTTTGGAAAATTTTGTAGATTTGGCACTTTATTCTTGTGACCTGTAATATACACTCTTTTTCTTTTTTGTGGAACACCAAAATCCGATGAGTCTAAAACTGCCCATGAAACACGATACTCCAATGCTTTTAAACACTGTAAAATGGTCTCTAAAGTCTTTCCATTATTATGTGCTACAATTCCTTCGACATTTTCTAAAATAAAACCGGCAGGTTTTTTATTTTGTAAAATTTCAAGAATAGTAAAAAATAGTCCCCCCCGTTTATCTAAAAACCCTTTTCTAGTCCCTGCAACACTAAAAGGTTGGCAAGGAAATCCTGCGAGAATAAAATCGTGATCAGGAATATTAGATGTTTTAATCTTAGTAATATCACCATATATTTTTTCATTACCGAAGTTCTCTTGGTATGTTTGAATAGCAGATTCTTTGATCTCACTAGTAAATACACACTCTGAATCTAAGTTTAAAGAGGAGCATGCTTCTTCAAAGCCGATACGAGTTCCACCGAGTCCTGCGAATAAATCAATAAATCGAATAGTTTTTTGTGTAGTTTTAAGTGTTTTTTTAGGAGGTACTAAATCAATATTGCTTTGTGTACATAAATCCATTTTATCATTCCTAATCTATCATGATGTTCTATCATCCTATAAAAATAAGTGCTATAAGCACTTATTTTTATGTATCGTGCCTGAGACAGGACTTGAACCTGCAAGCGTTATCGGCACAGGATTCTGAGTCCTGCGTGTTTACCAGTTTCACCACTCAGGCTGATTCATATATTATATAATATATTGTTAGAAATGTCTAGTATGCGAACAAAAAAGAAGATTCTCTTTTAGGATTTGTTCGTTAGTAATAAAAACCCACAAAGGTATATACAAGATCAATAATGATAAAAAGAACAAGACAGTCTTGACACTGTCTTGTTCTTAGTCTTTGTAGCGTAGAAGAAATCTCTCTTCTACCGCCATACGATGACGTCCCTGTTCCGTGTGACGGCAATTATCATCATTTTTTTTTATCGATTAATTATTATCATCGTTATTATTGTTTTGATCTTGTACCCGTTGTTTTGCATATTCGTATTGTAAAATTTCTTCATAGAGTGCAGAATTAATACTTTTTGCACGGCGTTCTTGTTCTTCTCGAATGATACCCCAATTTGCTTCATCATCAATATCAGTAGGCATTTCAGTTAGGTAAGGTGTATATTCAATATTAATACCACCAAAATATCCAACGAAATCATTTCCTGCTTGATTATGTGGTTTGTATACAGCAATATGTTCAAATCTTAACAATGGGATTTCACTTGGGTAGATTCTTGTATTAGGACGAATATTATTAACAGGACGATCGGAAAAAAATGGATTGTTATATACTAATTTTCTCCAACCGACGTAGAATAAGGAACCTAAACCAAACTCTGTAATTTTTCCATTAATATCGGCAGCCCTTAAGCCTACGGTAAAAGGAAAATTTCTGCCGTTAGCCCACATAGATACGGATTTGATCCCGCCAACGTTTGTAACAACTCCGTTATTAATGTTGGCATAATTACCATCAGCAGTAAAGGGAAGAAGTGGAAATTTTGGCTTAATAGATGCCTCACCGGCATAAGGCCAATCCGGAAACTTTACACGAACACCTAAGACTGTTCCTTGTTCTTCACTGGTGATCCGTTTTGAGTACGAATCTCTTCTGGAGATAGGATTTTCTCCGGAAGAATTTGTTAAAGAGACAAGCCAGTTATCAAGCATAAATAACTCTGAACCGATCGATGCGATGGCTTCTCCGTCGACGGATAATAACTGATTTTCTGGATTAGGGTAGACTTCTTGAATTTGCTCTTCAAAATTATTAAAGTCAATAAGTGTATGGTTAACCAATCCCTGTCCAAAAAGATGAATGGGTATGATAAGACTTATTAACACATATAATTGTTTTTTCATGAGATTCTCCTTAAAATATTACGCTGTTTTTGTAAGACTTAACAACTTTTCGGAAAATCTACAAAAACTTTAATGTTTTGAGAAAAATATCCTAAGAATTTAGAATTTTTTTATATAATTTGCTTTAGGTATTCGATAATAAAAATAGATAATTGTTGTAATATTAATGATTAGGTATAGAAAAATACAGATGAGAGCAGTTTCTAAAGAGATGCGTACCGTATCTTTAAGAGGAGGGGTATTGATTCCAAATGTTGATAGCGTATCAATAATATAGCTTTGTGCAGGAATAACGGCAAAAAAACAAATAATCCATGAAATAGCTCCTGATAATAAGGCAAAAATAAAAGAAAATAGTGAGGTTTGAAAGATAAGCTTATCTTTTATTGCCCAAATACGATAAAGTAGGATTTGATTTCTCAGAGGTTTGAGAAGGTTACGGATATTATAGTGTAGTAAGAAGATAAAAGCAATTAAGATACTGATTCCAAAAATCATAATGGTATATTTAATTCTAATAAATAATCCTTGTTGAAAATTTTCTTCTCGTCCTGCTGTAGTTTGATATCCTAAATCTTCAATAGTGTTTAAAAATTCTCGGATTTGTCTTTTTGTTAATCCTGGAACGGTTTCTAAAAGAAGATAATCGTATACAGGATTTAATCCGATATTGTTAAATAGGGTGTATAATTTTTCTGAAGGTGCAGTAATTACAGTGCCGAATTCATCTGGATCAAAACCGGAAATAATAACGTCAATGTCATTAGTACCGATAGTCATTTTAACACCGGGCAACCCAATAAACGAAGATTCTGATAATGTAGGCCAAGAACGTTGGGGGGCAAGATTGTTATACAGAGCGATAGCTTGCTGTGGTAGAAGAACTGGGATAGTAGATAAATCAGCAGAATTCCATAGATTTTGGTAGGCTTGTGTTGCTTTCTTGATTCCTTGTCTTTTAGGAATTCCGTTAATAGTAACTGCTTGGGAGATAGAAAATCCAAAATAATTAATACTGCCTATAATTTCGTTGGTAGGCTTGAAATAAGGATCAACAAAAGCTGTCCCTTGAATATTTTGTAATTCTGTAATTGTATTGTCATCTAAGGGTTTTTTGTCAGTGTTGGGAATCCGATAGCTGTATGTATCGGTAGCTTGTTGAGTTCCCTCTTGTAGGTAAAAATCGGCTATTTGAATTAACGCCGAACTGATCCCAAAAATCCCCGATACAAAACCAAAAATTAAAGCCCATATGAATAGACGAAGAGATAGTTTTAATGAAAAATTCACAATATTCCTACTATGGATAATTTTTACGCTTTACAGCGTTTTATCTTTGCTCCAAGATTTTTTAATTTTTGCTCAAAGTTTTCATAACCACGATCAATATGGTAAATACGGGATATAATACTCTGACCTTGTGTTGCTAACGCCGCAAGTACCAAAGCCGCACCTCCTCGCAAATCAGAACTCATTACGGAAGCATTGGATAATTCCGGTACTCCTTCGACAATAGCAATTCCGTTGTCGACACTAATATGAGCTCCCATACGGTTTAATTCTGCTGCGTGCATGAAACGATCAGGATAGATAGTTTCCGTAATAACACTTTTCCCTTCTGCTAAGGCAAGATAAGCTAAAAATTGTGATTGGAGATCGGTCGGAAACAAAGGATACGGCAAAGTGGTAAAATCTACTGCTTGGGGATGAGATCCTGCTTGGACATGGAGTGTGGATTCGTCGATAATAGTAATATTCATTCCTGATTTTTGGAATAAGAGGATTGCTTCATCGAGATGATCGGGGACACAGTTGGTAATCAACACATCTCCTTTAGTAATTGCTGCTGCAACAATAAAAGTCCCTGTTTCGATTCGATCGGGAATTACGGAATGTTCTGCACCACCAAGGGATGGTACTCCTTCGATGGTAATCGTATCACTTCCCATACCAGAAATTTTTGCTCCCATCTTGATTAATAATTTGGCAAGATCGGTAACCTCAGGCTCTTTTGCCGCTCCGTTAATAACCGTTGTTCCTTGAGCAAGACAGGCAGCCATCATAATATTTTCGGTAGCCAGTACGGAGCTTCCGTTTTTTCCAAGAAGATTCATTGAAGTACCTACAAGTCCGTTTGTTGTTGATACATCTAAATAACCGTGTTCTGTATGGCAGGAAGCGGAAAGAGCCTCGATTCCTTTAATATGCAAATCAATAGGACGAGGACCCAAATTACACCCTCCGGGCATAGAAATATGGGCTTTACCAAGACGAGCTGTTAAGGGACCCATAACGGCAATCGAAGCACGCATTTTGCTGACAATCTCATAAGGAGCCATATGTCCTATTACTTGATGTTCTTCGACAATGACGGTGTTTTGTTTTTTTATAATGGTTTTTCCAAGGGATTCCAATAAACAAAACATCGTATGGGTGTCTTCTAAATCCGGTACATTATGAAGGGTGATAGTTTCTTTACTGAGCAATGTTGCTGCTAATATAGGTAAAGCAGCATTTTTTGCACCACTGATTGTTACAGAACCTTTAAGAGGAATAGCTCCCTCAATAACAAATGTTTCTGGCATAAATTTTCCTTGCAAATATAGGTATTCCGATCTTAATTTATCATGGGATAATATTTTTATAGTATAAGCTTTTTTTAGTTTTTCGTCAATAAAATCTTGACGATATTTTTATTATATAGTATGATATAATCTTGATACTATTTTGGAGGATTTATGCTTAAAAAAGTTTTTTTACTAAATATTTTATTGCTGTGTGTTTCTTATACGACAACAGCTCAAGAACTTA
>JBOFNI010000308.1:0-3081 GCA_051658845.1 Brevinema sp.
GGAATAAAAATATAATAGCAAGATAAACTACTAATAATTGCGTGATCCAAATAATATACTGCATTCAATCCTCTTTCTTTAAATGATTTAATATTATAGACAATATTTTTATAATTTGCAACCATAGAATACCTTAAATGATTCTGATTCTTGAATTTTAATACGAAATATTATATAATAAGCCATGTATTATATTCATCATTTTTCTTCGCCTATTGGTATTCTTCGTCTAGTGAGCAATCAATCGTATCTCTTAGAGCTTGATTTCGTTTCTTCAATTCAAGAAATTTCTGAGCACCCTATTCTTTTACAAACCCAAGCACAACTTAACGAATATTTTCATCATCAACGAACGATCTTTACAATTCCTTTTCAAGTTTCCGGTACTGCCTTTCAAGAGAAAGTCTGGAGAGCTTTACAAGATATCCCATACGGTACTACTTGCTCTTATCAAGACATTGCACAAGCTATTAATCATCATAAAGCGTATCGTGCCGTTGGAAACGCCAATAATAAAAATCCTCTTAGTATTATTATCCCTTGTCATCGTGTTATAGGAGCTGATAAGAACCTCAGTGGTTATGGTGGAGGCACCGAGTACAAAAAATGGCTTCTTAATCATGAAGTACAATAATAATTAATAATTTTTATATTTTTATCTTCAACATATCTCAATCAGTAGAAATATCTAAGTCCTAAGATTGTTTCTTATATCAAGTAATTACAACAAATAAATTTCTAAAATTAAAAAATATTCTGCTTTTTTATTAATTAGTAATAGGATTATCTATGATAAAAATAAATATCGTTGAATTCTAGACCTTATCTACACAAAAATACCTCCCTAGAAATAGGAGGTGTTTTTTTTTATTTTGCCTGATTTGAGATACTAACACCCTAATTATACAAAAATAATAGTAGTCTTAACAATATCCAACCCAACAATTACCCCAGTTGTATTATATTATATAAAAGTCTTGACAATTTTTATATAATATAATACAATATAAAAGTTCAAAAAAATGAATATTTATATAAATAGGAATATCATGATTCGTCAGTATAATCGTACTAAATTTTCAACAGCAGAACAGCACATTAGTTTTTTATGTAGTATTACTCCAAAAAATAGTCGCTTACCCTCAATCAAATCTATTGCTCATTTATTAAAAATGTCAGTCGGTATGGTTCAAAAAGTGTTTGCAGAATTTGAAGAAAACCAGACTATTTCCTTATCAAAAAGAGGAGTTCAAGGTACTTTTTTACAAGAAAAAAATATAGAAAAGCTTTATCAAATCAATCAACAAGCCCCTATTTTTGGTACTTTACCTTTACCTTATACTCTTCGTTATGAACGTTTGACAGAGTCTATAGAACAGCAGATTCAACATATCCTTCCTTGTTATTTTATGCATACTAAAGGTGCTGTATCTCGATTGAAGCTTCTAATATCGGGGAAAGCAGATTTTGGAATTGTTTCAAAGTTTTCTTTTCTCAATAATTATGATCCAACATTAGAAATTCTTTATGAATACGGAGCCCATTCCTATTTAGAAAAACATGTTATTGTAACAAGAGTAGGAGAAAAAATCCAAAAAGGAATGTGTATTGGATTTGACCCCTATTCCTTTGATCAAACATTCCTAGTATCCAATATTTTTTCCAAGCAGGATTTTTCTTTTAGCCATATTAATTATCATTCTTTGATAGACAAACTCACCAAAAAAGAGATTGATATCACGATTCTTAATTTTGATGAAGATAGGGTAAAAGCGTTGTACCCTATTGATATATTATTTAATAACTATCCTCAAGAGATGACAGAGGCTGTATTAGTTTCTCAGACAGATAATTTTAAAATAAAACATTTAATCGGAGGAAATAAATTATGGAACATTTAATTACTAGATTAACAATTCTTAGGGATTCTCAAACAATCTCACCTGAGGTATTTGAAAAAGTAATACTTTTTACAAACAGGCTTAATCAAAAAAATCTTTTAGACAGTTCTGATATTATTACAATGATGATTACCCATATTACAATGGCATTACAACGGGGGCAATCTCAAGAACAAATTATTGAAATGGATGAAGAGATCAAAGAAGAAATAAAAAGCCACCCTCAAATCCAACAAGCAAACCTACTATGGGAAGAAAATCAAGATCTCTTTCATATGCTACCAGACAACGAAAAATACTATATCTTAGCAAATTTTTGTAATATTTTATAAGGAGTTTCCAAATATGTTAGAATATATTGTTATTGCCTCTATCGGAGGATTATCCGCTTATTTAGCCAACCAAAATATTGCTGTATTTAATGACGGATTACGTCCTATTATACCGGAATACAAGGAAGGACGAATGGATCGTAAATCTCTCTTCGCTACTTCTTTTGCCTTAAGTTTTGGACTAGTAATCGGATTTGGGATTCCATTTTCTTTGACTACATCTATTATCTTAATTCACAGCATTCTACTGGGAACAGATATTATAGGAACGTTATTTGATGATAAGAAAAAGATTTCTATTGCTCTTAGTATCCTTTGTGGTGCTATTTATGCAATTGGGATTTTAGTTGGATTACAATTTGTTGTGGATTTATTTGCCAAATTACCGATTAATTTCCTTTCTTCTTTATCTCAATTAGGCAATCCGATTATTGTTACCTTTCCTCTATTTCCTGCTTTAGTCGTTGCTCACCAATACGGCTTTAAGAAAGGTCTGCTTACATTAAGTGGTACCGTACTGATACGTCAAGTTATTGTGTATTATGGTACCTTTAATGTTAATGGTTCAACCATCGCAATCAATGCCGATGGTATGGCGTTATTCACAGGTGTGGTAATCATGCTATTGTTTGCAATACAAGAAAAATCTGAAGAACAGGGAGCTAATGCCACATTATTAGGAATTTTTGCAGAAAGAATAGTAACCATCAAAAAAAATATGTGGATCTTGGCTTTATCCGGAGGATTGATTACGACGGCAATCTCTCTTCATATGCTGGCTGGAGATCCTATTTCTCTTAATCTCTTAGCAGAAAATAAGCCTGTTGAAGCCGGTATTACATCGTTTG
>JBOFNI010000310.1:0-30146 GCA_051658845.1 Brevinema sp.
TAATTCCGTTCTGCGCAACTTTCACATTCTAAGGTAACAATCTGTGCCATTTTTAGCTCCTTTCTTGACGACTAGCCCACAATCGGATTCGAACCGATGACCCCTTCCTTACCATGGAAGTGCTCTACCGACTGAGCTATGTGGGCGTGTTTATCCAAATCAATAAAATAGACTTTGATAAAAATTATACGCTATTTCCAAAGAAATGTCAAGCTTTTTAAAGGATTTAAATTGTCTCTATTTTAAGAAAACTAGTTTTACATGATTTCTAAATAAAATAATAATTTCAGAATTACTATTGCAATTCGTATTCTCCTATAATATAATAAACTAGTTCTACCAAGGAGAACAATATGATTAGACATATTAATGCTCAAGATCTACCCAATTTTCCCAATATCAAAATCCTATCCCATAAAAAAAATAACGGACAACAAAAAGACTACCTGTTAATCGAACGCCCACCTTTTGTTTCTTGTTTTGTTACGATCAACAAGCAATACGGGATATTCATCGAACAATATCGCCCTATCATCGCTAAGACAACCTTAGAAATGCCTATGGGTAAAATAGAAGCATTCGAGTCCAAGCCTCAAGAAGCACTAATCCGTGAATTAAAAGAAGAATGTAATTTATTTTTAGAAGACAATGCTTTTATCTTAGTTAAAGAAAATAATAATATTAGAAGGCTTGATTTTGAGAGTTTCGAGCTTAAAGCATACCCCCCAAACTACCTTAGTCCGGGATTTTCTACTTCGATACAACACCCTTTTATTTTGAATCTTCAATATTCTTCAGGAAAATACGATCAATATTCGTTATTTGCTCAAGAAGAGGATCTTAAGGTTCATCTCAAAAAATTAAGCCCATCCCTAATCCACGAACTGGATGGGGCAAGCCGTTTTTATTTGATTAACTTCCTCTACGAACAATCGTTCAATATTGATTAATAATGAATCCCTTGATCCGTTATGATCGCATCCATCATGATATCATGATCTTCCGTAGGAAGGGAGTCTTGTAACTCTTGAAAGTAACAGACTCCTATTTTTTTAGAAGATACCGTACTTAAAAACCGATCATAATATCCCATACCATATCCCAAACGAGAGCCGTCACACCCAAAAGCGACACCAGGAACAAAAATAATATCAATATTTTTTTGATAAGGTTCGGTACTTGGCTCCATGATATCAAATGTTCCTTTTTTGAGGTCTTTTAAAGAAGAAAAAGAACAAAAAACCATCTCATCTTTAGAGACAACTCTTGGAAGTAACACTATTTTATTTTGTTTCCAAGCGTATTCCCATAAATATTTAAGATTCGGCTCTTGATTAATCGGATAATAGCACGCAATCACCTTAATTTCTTCAATCAACGATAAGGCATAATTAGTAATCATCTTACTTAGATATTCTGTTTGTTTTATCTGTCGACGTTGTATGATTTGTTTGTTACGTATCTCTTGTTTTTGATTCATCATATTTTACTTTTTTATGACTAAATTGATTAATTTGATCCCTAATAGAAGCTGCATCTTCAAAACGTTCGTCTACTACCGCCTGCGTTAAAGACTCCATCATCTTCTTAATTCTATTGGAACGATCGTATTGCTGTTCTTGAATCAACATCTCATCAACAAATTGCTGATGTTCTTTATCCAGAGTATAATCGACAATTAACAAATCCTGATGGATAAAAATAGGCACGTTCATTTCGATAGCAATCGGTAAAACCTCTTCCCAAGTCCCTTGATCCGATTTCTGAGCAGATTCTAAAATCACACTGTTATTATTTTTGATAATACAACGAGTAAATTCCATCCTATCTAATAACTTACTATAAAATGTTTTTTGATTGCTAAGAATATTAGAAAGATGTTCGGCAAAATCAGTCGTTATTTTTTGATAATAACAGCCTTCTACCGTTTGACAATAAAAAATATATTGCTTTTCTTCCAAAATCACAGTAATTGATTCCACCAAAATCATTAGTACTCCTTATTGTATTGTTAAGTTATATTATGAGAGTTCTATTCTAATGAATCGGTATTACTTAAATCAGGTAATACGTCCAAACTAATAATATGACCGTCAAGACCTGATAAATCCGAATATTTTAATAACCAAACCATCGCACTCATAAAATCATAAGCAATGGTAAGAATATCCTCTACCGTATAAGAATAAAGAATTTTCTGCTCTTGATTTTTACTAGATAAGATCTTATCCTGCCAATTACCAATACTATCTGTTTCTTTTCCTTTAAAACTAAATATTTTACTTAATAGGGCAGTATAGGATTCTAAAATAGTCAACAATGCTTGTCGTGCATTAAAAGAACTTCGGGCAATTTCTTTTTCTTTAATAAGCTCGTCATTTTGAGAATCGATTTTTGTATTTAATCGAACAATCCTTAAATAATCATTAACCAACTCATCAAATTGGGTTAATTTACTCT
This sequence comes from Brevinema sp., assembly GCA_051658845.1. Classification (GTDB taxonomy): domain Bacteria; phylum Spirochaetota; class Brevinematia; order Brevinematales; family Brevinemataceae; genus Brevinema_A. The sequence continues at coordinate 2,461 of JBOFNI010000310.1, forward strand.
CTAAAGCTCTTATTTCTTTCTTAGGATCAAAACGTCCCGTATCTCCCGGAATAATATAAAAATTAATCTCATTCCACGCTAAAGAAAACTCTTGAACAAAAAAATCGATAATTGTATAAGCGTAAAAAAGCTTATCTTGCGGAGATAATAATGATCTAAGATCTTTCGTATCTTGAAATCTTTCAATATACTGTTGGAAGTTTATATGATTAAGGATAAAAGCAACTCCTTTTTCTATCTGGGTATTAGGATAAATATTTTGGGATACTTTTTTTTCTTCTTGTCGTTGTTCTTGTTGGGCACGGTACTGTTCTTCCCATTTTTGTGCTAATTTACCTACAACCAGTGGAGCATCTTGTCCGTTATTTAAAAACTGTTCTAGGGATAAATAAGGTGTTTTATGGTTAAATCGTACCCAATAATAGGTAATTAATTCTTCGACCCATAAGTACCACTCCAGCCAAAGGACAGCAAAAATTTGATCCGTTTTTTTCGTCGTATAATAGGCGTGGATTTTTTTATGAAAAAATTCTTCATATTTTTGAATTACATTATTAACCGCTACCTGCATTCTTTTTTGATGGGGAGAAAAAAACATTAACTTTCTGAAAATCACTCGGAAAAATTTTTCCGATTCATCCACAGAACTTGGCATTACAATATTTAATTGAGACATCCACTCTTCATCAATAAGATGGTAAGCATGAAACGCATACTCATATTCTAATAACATATCCAATTCCGTCATAAAATCCCTAAACTTTAAAATGTCCGGAGTAGAGACTTTAAAAATAGGAGCTAAAAATGATTTTAAGGTAGCATTCTGAACATATGCTTTTTTAAGAGTCATATCAATAAATTTTCCTGAAAATCGGCTCGCATTAAAATTAAAGATATTAGCTAAAAAACAAGAGGTTCGGACAAAGAATAGTTTTAGGAACGATTCCTTACGGAAAGTATCCTTACTTGGTGCTTTAGTTGTATTATTTGTTGGTGCAGACTGATGGAAGGGATTCTCCATCTCATTAGTTCGGATCGTATGTGCCGTAGAAGAATTACTCATAGCCCTATTAATAGGCTTTATAGTGGTTTTTTCTTTAAATTTTGTAACATCATCTTCCAAATCAATAATTTTTCCACCAATACTACGAAATTTATCAAACAATTCTCCGCGATCTCCTTTTTTTAATCCTTCAATACTCAACCGAGAACGCATATTTTCTAATTTATCTTTTTTCATTATAATCCCCATATTTTAGTGGTTTTTAGTTATTTTTATAGCATCTATTAAGAGATGAGGTGTAAATAGTCCATATTCTTTATGATGACGGTTTTCGATCATCGAAATATTTTTTAAAAGATCAAAAATATTTCCGGAAAGCATGATATCTTTAACTCTACCTTTTAATTGACCGTGTTCGATCAGATAAGCCGTTTCTGCCAATACGGAGAAATCACCGGCAAGTACATTTGATTGCCCCTCTCCCAAAGGAGTTACCAACATTAAACCGTAATCCAAAGACGAAATCATCTCTTGTAAACTATACTCTCCTAAACCGATAATACGATTAGATAACTCAGGAGACGGAAGCGATAAGGAACTACGAGAAGCATGACCGGTTGTTTTAGTATTCATTTTTTTAGCAGTGGTACAATCATAAATAAAATTTTTTAAGATACCATTTTCTATTATCGGTATGGGTTTCCCTATCACACCTTCATCGTCAAAAGGAGCAGTTGCTGAACCATGATAATAAAAAGGATCATCAATCAATGTAAATTTCGGATCAACAATTTGTTCATTCAATCGGTCTACAAATAACGAAAGATTTTTATACAAAATCTTTCCATTTACAGCCAGCTCTATGGGCGAAAGAATCATATCCATCGCCGAAGGAGCAATAATCACAGGCATTGTTCCTTCTTTTTTTAGGAAAGAAGATTGCCGAGAATGTTCGACTCTCTCCTGAAGACGATCAATCATTCCATGAAGATTACAATCATCATCATAAAATGTTTCACTTTCATAAAGTTCTAAAAATGATCCGTCCTCTAAGAGTTCAAATAAGCCCCCTTGCACCGTTAGTGAAGAAGTTTGGTACTCTCCCCGAAAACCCTCTGTGTTTGCTAAAAAAACATGAGAACAAGAATTCCCTGCTCCTGATGAAACCTTAGCCTTAGGAGCAAATACCTTAATTTTAGCAAGAAGGTCTTCGGATATTGCTTTTAACTCTTGCTTATCATAATTGATATTTTTTTCTGTATAAAGCCAATCAATCTTCGGATAAATATGTTCCGCAGGAAGATCGATATCCAAATATTCTCCAAACAGTACTGATTCTTGAGCGTTATCTAACATTTGTGGGATATGTTGCGGATGATTAACACCAGCATTACCAACACGACCTTGCTCAAACAAACGGCAGGAAATTGAAGAATAAGAAACATCGTCAATAGATTGTAATTTATCATGATCAAAATCTACAGACTGACTATAAGAAATCTGCCCAAAAATATCTCCTTTATTAATACATTCAGTAGCATCGTTAATCGATTGTTTTAGTTGTTCTTCATATTGATAAATACGATTGATCAAAATATCCTCTTATTACTTTATTATACTATATTTATTATACACATTTTCCATAAAAATACAAGTGCTAACGAAATAAATATATCCCAATACCACCAGCTAAAGTACCCAGCCATAAATGGTCATTTTCTTGGGTAATCGTAGAAATATCCAAGCCCGGTAGCCCTTCAGACAATCCTAAACGAGTCCATGTTTTTTTCTTTGTATGATAGATAGACAAGCCAGCTTCTAAGGTGCCAACCCATAATTGATCGTCAAGCAGTAAGAGGCTTTCTATATGATCCGATGCTATTTCTTTTTGATTGAAACGCTCTCGAATTTCACCCGTTTTTTTATTCACTTTTAAGAGTCCTTGACCATAAGTTCCCACCCACAGAAAGATCCCATCTTTATCCTCAATAATTGTTTTCGCAGAAATATTTGATAAAAAAGATTGGAGCTTATTATCTTTATAAACAAAAATCCCCCTCTCAGGTGTCGCAATAAACAAAGACTGATCACTATAAAAAATATCTAGAATACTATAACGAGGAATAATATTTTCCCACTCTAGTCCATCGATACTACGAAAAACACCGTTAAATAGAGTACCTGCATAAAAATATTCCCCATCATGGGTAATCGTCTTAAATTTATAGTTTTTCATCGAAGAAACTTGATACCATGACGAATTACTTTTTTGATAATATCCTAACCCACAATGAGTCGCAACCCAAACTTTATCATCCCAAACTAAAATATCACGGATATAAGGAGAAGGAAGGGCTGTATTTCTTGGAGTAAACAAATCCAATTGAGACTGAGAGCGACTAAAGCGTCCAACACCCCCAGACCACATTCCTATCCAAACATCATCATTATCAAATGCGATCGTACTAATAGCATTATCAGGAAGAAAATCCAAACGGGAGAAATAACGCCACACTATTCTTCTTTTAAGAGAAAAAATATCTTTGGATAAATGGTGTTTTTGATTATATTTAAAAAGAAGATCGATTGTTCGATTGATATAGAACAAAGCCTCTGCACGTTTTAACTGAGTATACAATAACCATGCCACTTGGAATGCCGCTTCAATTTTTAAATTGTACTCTTTATCGATATGCTGATAAGCTTTTATATAAGTTTGGATTGCTTTATTGGTTTCATTGAGAAGAAGCAATCGTACCGAAGCCTCGATATAAGACTTTGTAAAATTAAGATGACGAAAGGAAGCAGGAGAAAGTTCTCGCCATCTTTCTAAGGTTTCTATATTATCCTTAAGACTAAGATTTAAAATAATATCGGTCAACTCAAAGGAAACAATGGTTCGATTTTTAATATTTTCAAAAGTAATATCAGCATACCCCAACGACACAAACATCATAAGGGCTGTTATTATACCTAACCGTTTAAACACGAAACTCTCCCTTGTTCTTATTCATATACTCATATTTATATCGGATTATAAAAATCTTAATTTATATAAAGTATTGAGTATATTTTTAGACTATCTTAAAAAACTATGCTATAATAGATTACAAAGCTTCTTTGAACTGGAATTTAAAGAAGAGGAAATTGTGTTAAAAATTTTAAAAAAATTCTTTCTCCGCTCCTATTGTCTTTCCTGTCGATCTGTTCATACCGATTCTTTTTATCATCTGTGTCCTGATTGTATCTCTTCCTTAACTCTTGTACAAGATCTTAAAAAAATTTGTCCTTTCTGCCATGATTCTTGGATTGTTGATCATATATGTCAAAACTGTAATAATACTCCTCCTCTCTGGAATAAACTTCATACTGTTTTTCCTTATAAAAACAGTCTAAAACAATTATTCCATCTCTATAAATTTAAGGATTCAATTCTTGCCGAAAAAGATTTGGTACAGCTCCTCAAACCTCATCTCAAACAATTTGAAAGGTATCATTTTTTAATAGTCCCATGTAGTAAATCTACATGGCAACGCTTAGGATTCAATCCTGTGACAAAAATTATTAGCCAAATGACAAATAATTATTCTGAAGCCTTAATTAATAAGAGTAAGATCCCAAAAAAAAGTTTAAATAGAAAACAACGAAATAGTACAGAGAGCGATATTATCTTCCAAGCTCATAAGCTTAGGTCTATCCACAATCTAATGATTGTTGACGATATTTTTACAACAGGGTCTACACTAAATCAAATATCACAAATATTATACAAACACCAAATCACACAATTTGATGTTCTGTGCTTTTTTCGAAGTTGAGGAATTATATTATTAATCTATATTTTTTTAAAAAAATACCGAAAATAAACAATCCAAAATTTAACCGAGTAACAGATGGATTTTAAAAGACTTTTTGATTCTTATACAAATAATATTGATACATCCGAGCGTTCTAATATATTTACTCAATCAGCACCCCCTGAAAATCTTTCTTCATTACAATCTTTCATCGAAAATTATGATAGTAATGAAGAAAGCAATAATCTTCCTGAGCCTAATCTCACCAAACCTGAAGAAGAAACTACAACGAGTAGCATAGAAATTCCCGAAGGGATTTTAGATGCCCTTTCTAATCTTGACAATCCAAAGAATATTTCATTAGAAACCCTAAAAAATAAAGATTTAGAAGATTTAATAGTCGAAACAGATCAGCTGACTGAAAATCTAGAGTCTGATGAGTTTAATAATGAATTACTGGCAGATGATTTAACGGATGACTCTAATGAGCTTAGTTCTATCACTGAGTCCGAATTATTAGAAGGTGAATTTACTCCTGAATTTAATACAGATGAGCCAGTGGCAGATGATTTAACGGATGAACCTCTTTCTGAGCCCAATGAACTTAATTCCGAATTACTGGAAGATGATTTAACGGATGAATCCGATGAACTTGGTTCTATCACTGAGTCCGAATTATTAGAAGATGAATTTACTCCTGAATTTGATACGGATGAGCCAGTGGCTGATGATTTAACGGATGAACCTCTTTCTGAGCCCAATGAACCTAATTCCGAATTACCAGACGATGAACTTGATCTGAGTAGTTTTCTTGAAGATATTGGTGGTTATGAAACAGATGATACACAAGAAGTTTTCTTTTCTGAAGAAGAAATTAACGATCCTAATAGTACCGACTCCTTTACCATCGAACTCCCTGAAGAATTCTCTGAAGAGCCGATCCAAGAGTTGGAAGTAGCAGAACAAGAAGAACAAACTGACGACCTTACTCTTCCCGATTTTAACGATACAGAAATTTCTATAGACTCCTCTCCAATTCCTGACATCAATCAAGAATTTGCTCCTACAGAATATGAAAGTGTTGATAAAAGCGTTAATTTTGATGTTTGGGATACTCACAAAAAACCGAGTGTAGATTCTATCTTAGAACTTAGCGAAGAACAGGTCTTTAAAATACGATACAAAATTAACTCCTTACCAAATAAAGCAATGCGATTCAAAATCAGAGAAATTATTGCCGACCCAGACTCCAATCAAGAATTTTATGATACCTTAATGTCTCTCTTATTAATCGATGCTCCGGAAGGTAGTTTTAATAAGTTTTTTGAACAAATTGAAGATTCTCAAGGAAATGATAGTTATCCTATTACTGATGTCCCACAATATGTATCCTCCTTTTTAGCTCAAGATGTCCTTGAATATCAAGATACCATTTACCAACTGAAAAACGAATTTGTTTATAATCTAAAAAAATATTTCTTATACGGTTTTATTGCTTTACTTACAGGGGTTATTGCTTGGTTGGGAGTCGCTCAACCTCTACGGGTAAATTCCATATTTGAAAAAGGGCTAACAGCTATCCGAAACGATAATTTTACGGAAGGAGAAGCTCTATTTAATCAAGCAAATCAAATCGCCGGATCTCCCGTTGCAGAATGGTATATGAAATATGCTGATGTCTATAAAGATAAAAATCTTATTACAGAAGCAGAGAATAAATACCTATCGGCACTAGTGATCGAACCAAAAAATACTACTATTGCTATCCACACCAGTGATTTTTATACGAATCTTGGTCCAAAATATTTCACAAATGCTATTATTATCATGCAGAATATTGCCGGCTATTATCCAAAACGATTTGAGGTATGGGATTATTTAGGATCCTTATTTATCAATTACTCCGATTATTTTATTGATGATCGGGATCAACAAACAGCTTCACTATATGATGCAATCGATACGTACCAAAAATTTATTATTAATAACCCTAAAAATCCGGCTCCTTTTTACCGAATGCTTGATATTTATATCAGAATTGGTAATAAAGAACAAATTGATAAAATTGCCCGTTTACTGATACAACTTAATCCCAAATATATTAATATCGATATGATGAACAGGCTGGCAAAATATTATACGGATAATAGAAATCTCACCGGATCAGACCAAGTATTTCGTAAAATAGTACCACTTTTAGATTCTTATTCTCAAAATATTGAGCCGTTACAAAAATCAATGGAAAAACTTTATAATGTCGATCCAGCTAATATTTCTAATATTTTAAGCGAAAGTTATTATGAATTTGCCCGTTATAAAATGCTTTCTTCTGATTTCAAATCAGCAGGCTTATTGTTAACCAACTCTCTTATTTTTAATCCAAACCAAGAAAACGGCTACAATCTCCTCGGAGAAGCTTATATGCGTTCTACGGAAAATACCCAGACGAAACTATCCAGAGCTAAAGAACTGTTTGAACATGTTTTATCAACCAATCCCAATAATTATAAAGCGCATATTAATTTAGGACATCTCTATTACATGTGGGATCAAGAATTTGGGGCAACCTCCCAAGACAAAGCACTTTATCATTATAAATATGCTAGTACTGTTATGCCCCCAAATATAAAAAATGCCCTGTTAAGTTATAATTACGGTTGGTTGGAATACCAAAATAACAACGCCCCAGTAGCTATTGAGCTTTGGAGTGATATTTATAAAGTTAGTCCGGAAAACCCTGTTTTATCGTATGCCTTAGGTTCTGCCTTATTCCAATCCGGAAATCCTCAACTATCTCAAGTAATCTTAAATAAAACTGCCGATCATTTGGAACAACTAAGAAAAAATATCCCTCTGCCCGATATTGAGAATAAAAGACATCGGGAAATTTATACACAACTAGCAAAAGTATACAATAATCTTGGTGTCATTAATGCTAATTATGGAGTAGCCAATCCAGGACGCCGTGAATACTTTGAGTCCCAAGCATTACTCAATTTTTATAAAGCTCAAGATCTCGCCGATCAAATTAACAATATATATAGTACGGCAGAATACAATATCGGTGTCTTAACAAGACCAAATATCCGAAATAGAAGAGCTGTATTTGATGATGATATTCCCAAACAAACAAGTTTGGAAAATCCTACTAGCTATTTTAATCAACTGCTCTTACAAAGTATTTAAGATAATATTAACAATCGATAAGATAAAACAAAGGATTGTACACTATGAATATACCTGTTTTTATTATTGCCGGAGAAGTTTCTGGAGATTATTTTGCCGCAGAATTAATGTCCCAATTAAAAGAACAAAAACCAATCTTGTTTATTGGATGTGGTGGTCCAAAAATGCAAACCCAAGGCTTAAATTCTATTGCAGAGGATAATTCTCTATTTTCTGCTGTAGGATATATAGAAGCCTTAGGATTTATCTACAAACATTGGAAGATCTTAAATAAGATTATTTCCTATATCAAACAACATCAATGTAAGCATATTATTCTCGTAGACCATGAGGTTTTTAATATCTTAGTTGCTAAAAAAATCCGAAAAGCGTTGGGAAATTCTGTAAAAATTTATTTTTACATTCCCCCTAGAGTTTCGATGTGGGGAAGTAAATCCACCTCTGTTGTTGCAAATCTTTGCGATGCAGTATTTTGCTATATGCAACCGGATCTTGATTTCTATAAAAAATACAATAAAAACAGCTTTTTCTTTGGGAATCCTCTCTCTAAAAAACTAAAAACCTTTATTCCTAAAAAAAATTTCTTTGAAGATCATCACCTCGATCGCAATAAACATTATATGGCTCTAATGCCCGGTTCTCGTCGGCAAGAAATTAAAGAACTGCTCCCTATTTTTTTACAAACAGCACTTCGGCTTCATTTGGAGAGAAATATTCATTTTTTAATGAGTGTCGCCCACAATGGTCTTTCTCATCAAATCCAAAAAATAATCAAAAAAAATCATGTACAACATTGTGTCCATATTGTTAATGATTCTGGCTTAAATATTATGAGCCACTGTGATTTAGGATTAGTCAGTGCGGGTACTGTTACTCTGGAAGCTGTAATGGTCGGAATGTACCCTATTATTGCTTACAAAGTTAGTAATAGTACCTTTAATTTTATCAAAAAATCGGAATGTTTAGGAGATGAAACACTTGTCGGTCTTCCTAATGTTTTTCTCAAACAACGGATTTTTCCTGAAATTTTACAATTTGAAGTAACACCAGAACGTCTTTACCAAGAGAGTGTTTACTTTTTGGACATGGATTCGGAAATAAAGAAATACCTCATGACTAATGTACAAGAACGATTAGGAGATACCTTAGGGAGTATTAACAGCACAACGCAAACTGCCAATTATATTATTAACGATCTTGAGCAAATGTATGGCTAGAATTTTAGGGATTGACTATGGTACAAAAAAAATAGGACTCGCCTTAACGGACGAACTCCGAATCATTGCTTCTCCTCATTCTACCCAAACCAACAACGAAAACTTTTGGAACTTTATAAAAACTCTAATCATCGATCAACATATTGACGGATTCGTCGTCGGGATTCCTGTCCATCAAGAAAAAAACAGTTTTGAACCCCATGTTTTAGGATTTATAAGAAAATTACAGCGAACTTTTAATCTGCCAATTTATTTACAGGATGAATCGTTAAGTTCTCGAGAATCTCGGGATTTTTTACTGAGTACAGGAAAACGAGGAAAAAAATTAAGCAAAAGTTTGGATCAATATGCAGCACAAAAGATTTTAAGTGAGTTTCTTCAGAGTTTAGAACAAGGGAAATTTGTTCTCTTTAATGAGGAGAAATAAATGCGTCGTTTTTTCTTTCCTGATATTCCTATCGAACCGGACGCCTGTTTTTCTGTACCAACAGATCAAATCAAACACCTCGTCCGAGTATTAAGAATAAAAAATAATGACCTCATCGAAATTTCCAACGGATCAGGAAGAATTATTACTGCTCAAGTCCTTAATGCTGACACCAATCAAGTCTTTATCAAAATTATTAATACCCGAATAGGGCAGGAAACACCTCTGATAACTACCGCTTTTGTGGCCGAATTAAAAGCAATGGACGAAGTAATTACGATCTTGGCAGAACACGGTATCCAACATATTGTCCCTTTTTTTGCCGAACGCTCAATTCCAAAATTTGATCCAAAACAAGCACAAAAAAAACAGGAGCGTCGTCAAAAACTCATTGAAGAAACCACAAAAAAAGTGGGAGGGCTTTATTCTTCCCACATTGAACTATCGATTCCTTTCTCCGAAATCGTACACCATTTAGAATCGATCCCTCAAAAAATTATCTTTTATGAACAGGAAACATCAACGAATCTCAGCAGTATTGATTTTACCAAACCACAAGCCTTTTTTATTGGCCCAGAAGGGGGATTTACAACAAAAGAAATTCAACTTTTAAAGGAGTGGGGGGGAATTACTTATAGTTTAGGATCTCGAATCTTACGAGCTCCTCAAGCAGTATCAGCTGCAACGACTCTTATTCGTTATTTCACGGAAAATACTCACTAAAAAGTGAGTATTTTTCTATCTTGTTGTTTGAATTTTAATTCCGAAACAAACTAAGCAATATAATCAAGTACCTGTCTCCTAATTAAGGAGTAGTTGATTTACGATAAAACGCTACATTATCTACTAGAATACCATATAATATAGTTTGGTAAGTTACACGAATATAACCACCAACTACATTCTTAAAATAATACCGACCTTTAGGAGTGTACTGCTCTGTATACACAGAATCAAGCGAAAAAATAAGATCATTACTATAATCAAAATACTTTTGTTTAATTTGATAAGTAAGAAACTTCTCTTCTACAGAAGAACTATTTTTAAAAATAATATAATTTTTAGAAATTTTAAACTCATCTTGAAGCTGACTATGTCCAGAAACTTTTGTATAATAACCATGCCACTCAGTTGAAAAAGAGTATGCCGATATCCGTTGTTCCATATTGGTAGTACTACAAGCACTCAATAAAATAAATAAGATTAATAATTTTTTCATCTCTACCTTCTAAAACATAATACCGGCAGTAACACCAAGGGTAAATACTCCTCGATAATAACGTCCATAAGGTTTAAGAGGCTCTAAAGGATATCCGTCATTGCCGATAGCATGATTCATCACTCCTCGTGCCATTCCACCACTCATATCAAAGCCAAGGACTAAAGCCAAATTCTTAGCAACAAATTTATTAATACGCATCCCTAATTCTAAACGGTACATCGTACGATACTCTGTAATCGGAGAATTAGAAACTAAATCACCATAATCCAAAAAAAGATAGTCAAAAGCCGTAAGCATTTGGAAAGCCAACATCAAACCTCTTCCTTGAAGATCTCTATTATCTAAAATAGTATGAGAGAACCCAATCCCCCAACCTAAACGTTGTTGGTATAAGCCAGTCCGCAAAGGATTACAATAATCATGAATCAACAATGGAGTCGAGAAACGGAAAGTCGCTAACAGTCTTGTCTTATGATAAGAAGGAAAATAAAACTCTAAGGATGTCACGTTAAAAAAATCATATTCAAAGGGTAGGGAACCTATATCCATCATCATTCCCCCATCAAAACGGGAAGTGATCGCTAAATTAAAACCTAATGATCGAGATTTAATTGTTTTGCCGGCAGGGTTTTGCTTTGCTTGTTCTACCAGTAATTGTGCGGCCGGAGATAAGCCTGATTCTACTGAACGATTTTGAGAATAAGAAATCACAGGCATCGATATAATCATCATCCATACTAATAATAACATATACCACTCCAAAATTTATTATTTATTATATAATATATTATAAATCAAATCAATAACTTTTGTCAACAGATAATACATTAATTAAAGATAAAAAGAAATTTTAGAATATTTCCTTAAGAATATTTACAAGAACAAAATAATCGGATAAAATAAAAGTGTTTGGAAATTATTATTTGAGGAATATATGCTAAAAAAGATTCTTATTAAAGTAAGTGGCGAAATGCTCGGAGGAAATCTCGGACAAGGATTTGAACATTCTGCTTTACAGAGTATGGCCGAAAGTCTACAAAAAGCCTATCAGACAAAAGCCCATATTGGTGTTGTCATTGGTGCAGGAAATATTATCCGAGGGATTGCAGCTCAATTTTTAACACGGACAAAAGCAGATGCTGCCGGTATGCTTGGCACTGCAATTAATTCTATTATCCTACAAGATATTTTAGAAAAAGATTTTTCTATTCCCAGTACGGTATTGGGATCTTTTGCTATTGAAGGGTTATTTCCTCAAGCATCCCCTATTATGATTGCAGAGTGTTTTCGACAAAACAAACTTATTATTTTTGCAGGAGGGACGGGAGCTCCTTATTTTTCGACTGATACAGCAGGTGTTCTCAAAGCCCTTGAAATGGGTGCTGACTTGATGATTAAAGCAACAAAAGTTGACGGAGTCTACAACAAAGATCCCAAAAAATTTCCAGATGCTGTTAAATACGATACGATTTCTTATATGGATACTCTAAAACAACAACTAGAAGTGATGGATCTTACCGCAACATCCCTAGCTATGGAAAATAAGCTCCCAATCCGTGTCGTTAATCTCTGTGGAGACAATTTAGTATCTATTATTAATGGTGTTCCTATAGGGACATTAATATCATGAGGATTAGTTCAGGCAAATGGCGTGGTAAAAATATTCTGGCTCCGGACGGCAAATTAAAACCAACATCCGATAAAGTCCGTCAAGCCTTGTTTAATACACTCCGCACAGAAATTCTCGGTACTCGATTTTTGGATTTATTTGCTGGATCAGGCTCTGTGGGCATTACCGCTCTCTCAGAGGGGGCTTCTTTTGTGGTATTTGTCGAACAAGATTCTAAAACCTATAAGGCATTACGAGAAAATCTCCAGCAACTAGCAGAGAAAACAGAATATCAAACATACCGTTATGATGCACTAAAAATTACCGAATTTTTAAAAAATCAAGAATTCGACATTATTTTTGCCGATCCTTTTTATCCTGATATTAGCAATCTTCTTTCTAAAATACATCATAATAGTTATTCCTTATTGAGTAAAGAAGGACTATTTATCTTAGAACACGGTAAGAATATCCCCTTATCAAGTCTTCAAGCACTAGAAGGCTACACTTCTACCAAAAGCTATGGTGATACCGTGCTTAGCTTTTTTAGAAAACATTAGGATTTTTTTATGGGTCAAATTTTTTTAGCATTAGATAGCTCCCAAGCTGGACATCTTGTATTACGATTGAGTACCTCTTCTCAAAATTATGATGCTCCTACCGAAGCACGACTAGAGTCTGATCTGATTCCTGCTGTTGATTCGTTACTAAGTCAAGCCGGAATAAATTTGGAGAATATTGATGCTTTTGTCTTGGGACAAGGACCAGGATCTTTTATGGGCTTACGATTGGGATTCTCTGTGTTCCGGACTTGGGCGTGGATTTATGACAAAGAGATCATCTGCGTTTCATCATTGGACTTGTTAGTTCGTTCTTTTCCACAACATCAGCACCTGTTATTTGTTCCCTGTATTGAAGCAAAAATGCAGAAAGTATTTGCCAACATCCAAAATCATACTCAAAAACTTTTAGAAGACTGCGATATCCTGCCTCAAACTCTTCAAGCATATTTAACAGAATACCGAGATTATGCAATCATCGGTTCTGGTGCCGAACTATTAAAAGAATTACTTCCTGACCCCACAGTGATATACCCTAACATAGAAATCTTACCTCATTGTTTTTCTAGAGAATTTCTAAACTCTCTTGATAAAAAGTCTTTTTCTAAAAAATCCAACAACTTTTTAGAACCAATCCAGCCCAATTACCTTCGTTTATCAGCAGCAGAAACTACCCTACTGGAAAATCAAAAAAAAGATCTTTCTTAAGAAAGATCTTTTTTATTTTTCTTTGAAAAAATCTTAGCAATAAAATACAGGTACATCAAAACCAAACAACGAAAAATTTTAGCAATATTAAAAGGGTTTTTTAGTAGGGTATAAAGCCCTAAAAATCCTCTATCCTGCATCTCTATCGAAGGAACGGATTGATATCCAGAAATCACTTCAAAACTATCATCAGTACCAATAGTAACCCCTTGTTTGAAGATCTCATAATTTTTATTAATCCATAGTTCTTCTCGTTTATCATTCCCTAAATTAAATAATGCCAGTTTTGCTGCACTTTTTCGAAGAGCGACAAAAACCTTTCCCTGTTCTGCAAGAGGAATACGTTGAGGATAACTACTCACAATCTTAACCCTAGGAAAAGATTTAGATACTTTTTTAACCGTCGTAAACAACTTTTTTTTGGTAGATCCAAAAAAACTGACTGTTGATTGACATTCTGAAGCAACAGAAAGTGCATCTAAAATATAAGTAACCGCTAATGAAGGTTTTAAAATTCGTTGATGGAGATGATAAAAAATCCATGCTACTAGACTGGACGCACAAAGAACAACATCTGCTTGATTAATAGTTTCTTTTAACTCTCGATTAAATAATGCTTGAAAAAGTTTTTTTTCGCTTAGGATGACAATACGGGCATATTTCCCATGGTGAAGCTTATCATATAGGTAATTTCTCCACTCATCTCGAGAAATATCGGTAATTTTAATCCCAAAAATATAATATTCTGCAAATGCCATAGTCCCTTACCCAGTATATATTTCCTTATATTATGAAAGGTTTATTACACTTTGTCAAGAATTACTAATATCTGTTATTTATAATTCTATTTATTGATAACCCATCCCATAGATTATTAGCAAAACTAAAAACTAAAAAATAGAATTTCCTTATTTTTATCAAGATTTTCTAATTACTTCCGAAATTTTATCAAAATATCTAGGAAAAATCCATCAGTATGAAAATATCATATATTATTTTTCTTCTCCAGATTAGTTTATATTTTTTTCTATCTCCTTTAAGAGCATTAGCTCCAGGATCTCAGTTGTGGTATCCCGGATTCAATATCGGTATTAGTACTCAAGGGTATGGGGGGATCGGATCAAAATATTCCGGATTTTATAGTTTTATAAACCCTGCTTCTAGTGCTTTTACAGAAAATATCCGTTTTTTTTCCTCTGGAATACTATCCGATCAAGAGTGGGGAGGAAGCTTTGGTCTCTCTGCTCCTGTCAATACCGGCGGAACTCTATATGCCGGTTCTCAATATCTTGGTTATGACGGCACTTCATTAACTCACATGGGCTATGGCAAAAAAGTAAGATCCGATATAGCATTTGGTATCGAAGGCTTGTTATCAATCCATCCTAAAGCTCAACAAAATGCTATTGGAGGAGGATTTAAACTGGGGATTTTATGGAATCCCAGTGACCCTCTACCCATAAAAGAAGGATGGGGTTTTGCCGATTTTTCTTTTGGGGCTGTATTAAAAACAGTTTTTTATCCTACCGGAGAAACATGTTTCAACCCCTCGCCAGAAATGCTATTACAATTAGGAATCGAAGCCACAATTATGCGCTATACTTATGCTCGCTGGAAATTTATTATGGATTACTCTCTGGGATTCGTTCCCTTATCTGCTTACCGTACGATCCATTTTCAAACTTGGGCTTCTATCGGTACAACCGTTACTATTGCTAACATTTGGGATATTTCCATAGGTACAATCTTGGGAAACCACGGATTAGGATTTGGCTCAAATAAACTATTACCTTACACTTTAGGGACAGCTTTAGGATATGAATGGGATACTTTTTCGTTTAAATTATCTTATGCTTTCGGAGGGCAGAAATTCTTTGAAAAAGTAGACTATCTCCATAGTATAGGATTAGAATTAGGAATAGGTCCTAAGAAATCTACTAATGTAGGAGCCAATCTCAGTACTAAAAATCATCTTAATTATACCAATTATTTTTCACCCAATAACGATCTGATTCAAGACGACATTACTTTTCTACCTACTGTATATGGGACGGTTGACGCATGGCGTTTAATCATTTTAGATAGTCGGGGTTTTTTAGTCCGTTCTTTTGAAGGAACACAAAATACTATCGATGATCCATTTGGAGTAAGTACTTTCTTTTATAATTATTTTATTCCCACTCGTTCCCATGATATTCCTACATCCGTTCTTTGGGATGGAACAGATAATAACGGGGTTCTATTAGCAGACGGTACATATTATGCTCTCTTATCAATACGACATAACGAAAATGAGTTTTCTACTTCCCAAACAAACATCATCATTTTAGATAATACAAAACCTCATGCTTCATTAGAAATCAAACAAAAATACTTATATTTGGGAGAGAATCCTGAATCCGAGCTTTACATTACCCAATCATTGTCTGTAACAGATCCATGGTCAGCAAAACTAATCGATAATACCGATAATAAGATTATCGCACAATGGTTTTGGAAAAAAGGTGAAGCTCCTCAAACTGTCCAATGGAAATTATCCAATCCAAAACGTATTAATGTCGCTCATGGCAAGTTTTCTTATATTGTCAGCTCTTATGACCAAGCAGGAAATTTTACCGAAAATAAGATACAAGACATTACAATCGAAACACGTCTCAGAAACCCTAAGATTTCTATTCCCTATAATAAATTTTCTCCCAACCATGACGGAGTATTTGACGAAATTACTATAATCCCTGATTATGGGATAATCACCGGCTTAGAAAAATCGTGCCTTTCTGTTTATAATGAAGCAGGAGATAAAATTTACCAAACCATCCTAATAGACGATCTCCCAAAAACCTTAAAGTGGAAAGGAATCGACAACAACGGTTTCCCTGCACCTGAAGGAGACTACCTTGTTACTTTAGAACAACATTATAACGATAAACAACAATTTCATTCACAAGCAATAGCAGTTTCTTTAGATATTACACCACCAATGTTTTCTACCATATTCCAGCCCAAACGATTTAGTCCCGATAATAATGGTACCGATGATGTACTAAAAATTGACTTTTCAGCACAAGATCGACATAATATAGGGGAGTGGAAAATCATTATTAAAAACAGCAATGATCAAATTCTTCATACCTTTCAAGGAAAGGAACAAGAAAAAAAATTGTTTTGGAATCCTAATAATATTTTTTCACAAGAATTAATCTTTTTTGAAATTATGATCCAAGACGAACTAGGGAATACAATCCAAGCTCCATTTTATGAATTAACAATTGATACCTTAATTGATCTAGATGGTTTTATTATCACAAAAAATAAAGCATATTTTGAGGAAGGGTTAGGCATTCTCTCTAGTTCGATGTTCCCTTATTTAGATGAAATCCGGAATTACTATACAGCAGGGGATACTATTACTATTCTAGCACAGTCATACCTTGCAGAATCTGGAGACAGCCAGTTTGAAGCTAACAAAATTGCTCTTAGTAGAGGAAATGCCGCTAAAGCATACCTTATCAATAAAGGAATTTTAGAACAAAATATCGAATTAGAGGTGCAAACCTATAATGAAAAAAATAAAAAGAAACAACAGCAATTACGTCTCTTACAAATTTATCTTAATCGCTAGTTTGTTTGCTTGTACAATACTCCCAAAGGGATACGAAGCAAAATTGACTACAGGAACTTGGCAAAGTATCGAGCCTATTGACACTCCAAGTGGTATACAAAATATTATTTATACCAAAACACTAAGTCCTGATGGTGTTTATGAAATAGAAGAAGATAATCCTCTTGATCTGGAAATTACAAGAAATAAATTTTTATTTAAAACAGGGTATTATGCTCCTAAATATGCCATTATTCTTTATGAATTTGATAACCCTCAAGCCGTTGTCGGTCTACCGATTTTTTATTATTTTAGTAATGATAAGCTCGTTACTTCTACAAATTCCAATATGGCGCTAGCCCGTATTTGGTCAAGAATATAATATTAATGTAAAACTGGTCTGTTGTTCTACTTAATTGTAGAACAAAAACCGAGAGCTAAGGCTCTCGGTTTTGTTTTTAAAGAATATCTAAATTTATCCAACAATAATTACATCTCTTAATAATATTACCCATTTGATGAATATAAAAAGAATTTGATTTTAGGCATAATTAGAATAAAGAATCTTTAGCATCCTGCCCTTCTCCAAATTCTGAAATACCCCGCTTACAGGATTGTAAAAAGACCAAAGTCATTTGGACAACACGGTTATCGGAATTGAGGTAAGTTTCGGTAATTTTTTCGATTGCAGGATTCAAAGAATTGGTTTCTTTGAAGATACGAAATAGGTCTTTTGTAATCTTACGATCTTCAGGAGAAAATCCTGCTCTTCTTAATCCTATTGAATTGATACCACTGATTAATCCATAAAAACTAGATACCATCATAAATGGAGGAATATCTCGTCCGACACGAGAACCACCGGAAATAATTACATGAGCCCCTATACGAACATGCTGATGGATTAACACACCACCGGAAATAAATGTATGGTCATAAAAAGTACAGCATCCAGCAGGAAGAACGTTATTTGCAAAGACAACGTTATTTTTTAAAACCGTATTATGAGCCACATGAGAACCAACCATTAATAGACAGTTATTACCAATTTCAGTATTAGGAGAAATCGTAGGATCATCGTAAGATACTGGAGCATGGATCGTAACATTTTCTCTAATAATATTATGATCCCCAATAATTATTTTATGAGTAGAGCCTTTATAAGAAATATCTTGAGGAGCGAGTCCTATCGTTGTATTGTTAAAGATTTGATTACCGATACCGATAACAACAGGACCTCGAATATGAACATAAGGATAAATAATTGTATAATCACCAATAATAACATCTCCTTCAATAATACAAAAAGGAGAAATTGTTACATGATCGCCGATTCTAGCTTCGGAAGAAACGATTGCTTGAGGTGAAATCATAAGACAGCCTTAATTACCGTATTGCCGTTGTTCAAGTTCTTTTTGAAAAACTTTTTCGACAAGCTCAAAACGTTTGTGATTCTCACAACTGGTTTCCATAATATTTTTGTGAGCGTCAAGCAATAGTTTGATATCGGAAATAGAATTTTCCATTTTTTTATTAATTTCGATATTGCAATTGGTACAGACTATATCTTCATTGTATAAAGAAGGAACAAAAGTATCTAATCCCATTAACTGGAAAATCTCTACAATTTTATCACTAGGATTCAATAGAAATACCGCATCCGGTTTTTTAGAAATTTTTTTCTTAATAGATAAAATCACCCCTATGAAAGAACTATCAAGATAACAGGCTTTTTGGGTATCAAAATAAACATGTTCGATATCTAAATTTGAAAGAAGCTCTTGAATATAGGCTTCTAATTCGGAACAGTATTCTGCCGTTCCTTTACCATCAATAATAATATATAAATCCTGATTTTGAACTCCTGTATAAATCATATCATCTCCTATAAGAACAAAAGTAGGATTGTATAGCACTCTAAATAAGAATACTATACAATCCTACTTTATATAAAAATAATTACCTTAACATCATTGCAAACGGTTCCGGATCAACACGAGATCCTCCTATAAGAACTTCATAATGGAGGTGATACCCTGTAACACGTCCTGTCGCTCCTACATAACCAATTACCTGACCTTGTTTTACACGAGCTCCCGGATAAATCTGGGAAGCAAATCCTTGTAAATGTCCATAACGGGTCGTAAACTGATACTTATGTCGAATTTCGATCATATTTCCGTATCCACCCTGTACACCCGATTTAAGAACAACACCGTCAGCACCTGCATAAACAGGAGTACCAGGTAAAGTTGCCATATCTAATCCGTCATGACCTTCAACACCACGTCGGTCAAAAGGATTACGACGAATACCAAAACGAGATGTAATACGTGCTCTAGTTGCTAAGGGATAGATTGACGGGATCTCCCTTAGAATCCGCTGATTTTCCTGCATAAAATTACCAATATGAAAAATTCTTTCTTTTGTAACATCAAGCTCTTTTTCTAATTTTTGTAATTGGACAATCTCTCTTGGTATTGATTCGTTAGAATCTAAAGATAACATAGGATTATTGAGAAAAGAGATGGGATTATCATCTCCTGAGGGAATAATAGAACCGACTTCTAAACGAAATTTTGAAAAATATTCGGAGAGAGAATCGACTGTTTCCGATACTTGAAATATTTTTTCCTCAAGAGCATCATTTTCAACAACAAGACGTACTTGATTTCTCGTACTTTGATGTCCTTGAGCAAGAATATAAACAACTGATAAAATTGTAACCGAACTAACCGTCCCTAAAAATAACAATAAATAATTAGAAATATGGATGGTAAAACCTCTTGAACCAACATGAGGAGTCATCATGATAGAAAAACGACGAATACCAAAATTATGTACTGCCGTTTTTAATTCTAAAAGATGTTTTTTGAGTTTTAAAAAAATATTTCTATTTAAAGCTTCTTGGTCAAAAAAACGAAGATCCTGCTTGGGTATAATTGTTTCAATTTTTAGTGTTTCTTTTTTGATAACACTCATATATCTCTCCATAATAGGTAACATATCTGATTATTAATTCTATATATACATTATCATACTTTTTTTTATCTGTTTTGTCAAGGATTTTATAACTACTTATCAATTTTATTTCTTGCTAAATTTAAAATTTCTATTTATAATAAAAAAATAATTAACAATAGGATTACTCCATGTTTATTGATTCCCATGCTCATCTCGATATCACATTCCCAAATCTTTCTGATATTAACAAAATGAGTGAATTTGACCAACTAAACCATATTGTCCATATATCATTAAGTCCTGAAAAATTCCTCAACCATTATCCACTATTATCACAGTATTCTAATATTTCTTTTGCAACAGGATACTACCCTGATCATGCAAATATTCCTGACTTTGATGAAGAACAAGCATATCTCCACCTAAAAGAATTATTCAATACTTATCCCCAACATTGTGCCATTGGAGAAGCAGGTATTGACTTAAAATACGAAGACTATGGTCCTCTCCATCGCCAAAAAGCTCTTTTTGAACGACAACTTGCTCTTAGTACTGAGTTAAAATTGCCTATTATTGTGCATTCCCGAGTTAGTTTTGATGAAACTTTTCACTCATTATGTAAGTATTCTGCAACTGCTATTATGCACTGTTTCAGTTATTCAACAAAAGAAGCTGAAAAAATTCTTGCAAGAGGAGATTATATTTCTTTTGCAGGAATACTAAGCTATCCTAAATCTACAGAACTCCATCAAGTAGCAAAAATGATTCCTTTAGATCGAGTATTATTTGAAACAGACAGTCCTTATCTTAGTCCCGTTCCTTACCGTGGCAAATCAAATATCCCCAGCCGAGTTCAATATACCTACCAATATTTTTCAGAACTTCGGAATATTCCTTTAGAAGAACTCTGCTCTATTGTCGCTCAAAATTTTGAACGTATTTTTTGTAAACAGATTAAAGATCTATAACCATTCCTTCTCGACAAAAAAATGAGTTTTTAAACTGCTCACGTGATTTTTTTTCTAATAAATTAATCTCTTTATCCGTTCGTTCCGGATCGTGATGAGTCAACCCAAGAACTTTTACATTTGCTTGCTTAGCAACTTCTACTGCTTGTTGCCATGTAGAATGCCCCCAACCAATACGCCGTTCTATTTCATCCTCTGTATATTGGGCATCATGGAACATTAAATCCGCATCCTTCGAAAGCTCAACAACACGTTCATCTACATACGTTGTATAATGTTCTACATCTGTATTAAATACAAATACTTTCCCTTGATGTTCCAAACGGTAGCCATAAGCACCTCCTGGGTGAATATGTTTTTTAGCAGTAACACGTATTTTATTCGGTAAATCTATTGTTCTTTCTTCTATATCATAACAATTAATAAAAGCCGGTAATTGGGTATAATTAATCGGACAAAAATCATCGTCCATTTGCCTTAAAATCAATTCTTCTAAAGTCTGATTTTCTTTTACTGGTCCATAGATATTAATTCGTACCCCTTTTCGAAATAAAACACTAAAAAACGGAAAACCGTATAAATGATCCCAGTGGGTATGTGATAAAAACATATAAATCGGAGGGAATTGTTTATTTTCAAATTCTTTGAGAAGACTCCATCCTAAGGGAACAAGACCTGTACCAGCATCTAAAATAACAATACCCTCATCATCTGTTCTTACTTCTATACAAGTTGTGTTGCCACCTGTTTTAATTTTGTTATGTTCCGGTGTAGGGATCGTTCCACGAACCCCCCAAAGGCGTATTTTCATAGTTATCCTCTAGTGCTTCTATAGGTTTTAATATTTTATCGGTTTTCTCCTAATGAACTTTAGAATTATTGATGCTTAAAAAATCCACCCCACTTTCAAACTAACATAAGGATATAGCTCCGTCATAGGAAATTTTTCACTAAATTCTCCTTTATCCTTCCATCCCGGTTTTATTTTTTTAGAATCTGCCAGTACCGACACAACACTTAAAGGAAAATACTGCAGCCCTAAATCCAATCCGACAAAAATATTATCACTCACTCGTTTGACAATATTCATCCCTAGTGCTACCCCAAAATTTAAGGTAAAACCTTGAAGATTACCAGCAGTACCCTCAATTGTCTGTAATCCTATAGCATTATAGGCAAAACCAAGACGAAAGTAGGGAGTAAATTCCCATGTTCTCATTAAAGCTCTATAGCCGATCCCCGTCATTAAATAAGTATGCATTGTGCGGTCAAAATTAATCCCAAAAGAAGTTGTAGAGACTAATTGATAAGGAAGAAAGCGTTCATATTCTCCTTCTATTTTGAATCCAACAGCCCACCGAGGAGAAGTTTGCCAAATATGATGATCTAAACGTGCTGTCAAGATCCGTTCTCCAAGCGTTGGTATTACCGTCCCTACATTAATATAAAAACGATTTCTTTTAGGAGAATTCCTTGATACTTCATCTCCAACAGCAGATTTTTTTGAGAGGTCTTTTGCCAATACCATCTCATTAGATATTTTTTGAACAATAGCAATTGATTCGGTATCCCCTTTCCGAGATTCTTTATACCTTAATCGAATTTCATCACCACGTCTTAAACTGGGGAAATCTTTTTTGGGAAATACAATAATACCGTCTTGAACCGAAACAATTATAGGATTAACATAATTATTTTTTTGAATTAGCTGTTCTAACATACTACGGATGTCGGCAGACAAAAAAACAGGATTGGAACGAGGAGTTGTAAAATCGTTACGGATCATTTTTTGATCTGATAAACGAAGGAGTTCTACCGTTGTTTTAATTTGTTGTTCAGCAACCGATTGATTGTGAACAATTATTTTTAACACATACTGAACCTCCGAAGCGAATGGACTAATCGAAAGCTTTGTCAGATCATAATCATAATCTGGAGGAACAAGGGCAATCCGAAAATCATCTTTTACCAGTGTATCCACAATCGTTCTTATTTCGGTAAAAATAGGGTTTCTATTGGAAACAATAAGAGCAATGGCATCTTGTCTATTGACTCCACGAAATGTTAACTGTAGTTTTTCCTCCGCTGAATCTTGAGCAAAACTCGGAATTATTCCTAAGAAGATGAATAAGAGGATATACATAAAGAACTCCTTTTAAGGTTTTGGAAGCATTCCTATAAAATAGTATACCATATTTTTTATTTTATAGAAATATAACAGAACTTGCATTTTTTTTAGATCTCTTTTAAGATAAAATACTAGTTATATTAGGAAAAATCTATGGAATGGTTTGCTGTTTTCAGCATTTTTTTATCAACAATAAATTTTTATTTTCTCTTCAAAAATATTTCTCGGAAACCTTTTCATCAAGACTTAGCAGAATTCCAATCCTATACTGAACGGATGATTGTAGAATTCAATAGAATTACTACCCGTAATGTAGAACTACTTGACTCCCGTATTGAAGAACTCAATAGAAAAATCCGTCTTTCTCAAAAAGTCGATCTTCTCTTAAAAGAACGTTTTGAAGAAGCTCAAAAAATTGAATACCTTAAAGTCCTCCAACTCGATAAAGTCCATGAAGAATATTCCGTATCAGAAAATGATCAGATCCTTATAGAAGATCTTGAAAATTCAAATAACAATAATTCTCCTTTAGAACAATTAGAGTCTCCTAATAATTCGGAAGATAGTTTAGAAAACAGTTTATTTGAAGGAATCCCTGTTGCTAAGATAAAAAAACACCACCATACAACGGTACAAAAAAAACAAGAATTACTAAAAGACTCTATTAAAGAAAATAAATCGAAAGAAGAACTACTTGAGCTAGGATTTACTATTAACGAAATTAATCTTGCCCAGATCTGCTATACCAATGAAAAAGAACAATAAAAAAGGATAGGCTTATTTTAAGCTTATCCTTTTTTATTTTATATAAAATAATTATTGATCGTATTTTATACTATTCCAAAGTAAGAACGAATCCGTCCTGCCCTAAATTTTTTGCCTTAATTTGAGCTAAGACATCTTGAGCAGCTTTTTTAGTAGAAAATCCACGCACCCGTACCCGAAAAAATACCGCATCACTAATAACACTTTCAGAAGTATAAGCACTAAAGCCAGCTGACCGTAATTGATCTTCAACTAATCGTGCCGCCTCGATCGTCGAATGAGCCGATATTTGAACAATATATTCTCGTGCCGGAGCAACAACAGGTTTCACAGGTTTAGGTGTCGTAGGTATCGGCTCTGGTTCTATTACTTTTACCGGATTTTGAGGAATAGGAATCGTATCTACAGTAGAAGCCATGGGTTTACTTGTTGGAAGATTAGGCACATCAATCGGTTCTAATTTTTTTAAATCATTAAATGATTGAGAGATCAACATATCACGCTCAGCTTTAACATTATTGGTAATTGTTTTTCCAACCCAGTATCCTGATAAAAAGAGCATCCCTCCAAATAACACAAATAAAGCTCCAGTGAGCATTACTTTACTGTCATCCATCCCTAAAAAATTAGAAGATTCTGATTTACCTCTCGGACGTGTAGTGTTATTTTGTGGGGTAATTCCACTATCCCGAAGCAGAGAGCGTTCCCGTAAATGAGCCAATTTTTCTTGTCCTGATTCTTCCGAAAGAATACTACGTTCTCTTTTGGGCTCAGACGTTTCTGAAGTACCGGTATTATAGACAGGTTTTGTTTTTGTTTCTTCCAAAATATCTAAAAACTTTATTCTTGCCATAGCTTCCTCTTTTGTCTAAAAAATAACTTAATTAATAAATTCTATATTTTTTTCGGTATTTTTTATATTTACTTTATATATGAAAGAAGATTTAAAATGTCTATTTTTAAATCAAAAAAAAACACTTGAACACATTTTACACTAAAACAATAAAAACATGATTAAAATTTGACAAATAGTAAACTTTATAGTATAATATAAAACATTATTTTTTAGGAGGAATATATGTCTCAAAAAAGAGCTTCTTGGGCTTCTTCGATAGGAGTCATTTTAGCCGTCGCAGGTTCTGCTGTAGGTTTAGGAAATTTTTTACGTTTCCCAGGTCAATTAGCCCAAAATGGAGGGGGAGCATTTTTAATCCCTTACTTTATTGCACTATTAATTATTGGTTTACCTATTTCTTGGTTAGAATGGACCATCGGTCGTTACGCTGGGGCTCATGGACACGGTACTGCACCAGGTGCATTCAATATCTTATTTAGAAAACCTTGGGCAAAATACCTGAGTTCGGTTAGTATGCTTGCCATTTTATTTATTTCTTTTTATTATGTATATTTAGAATCCGTCATGCTCGGTTATGTCTTTTATTCTTTTACCGGTCTTCTTCCCGAAATGGCTGCTAATGGTCAATCCGCAGATTTTTTTGGTCAGTATCTGTCTTTTGAATTTAAATTATTTGGTATCCCTTCCGCACTCATATTCTTTATTATTACCATAGCTGCTAATATTGCAGTTATTGCTCGTGGGATTTCTGGAGGTATCGAAAAAATCGCTAAAATCTTAATGCCTCTTTTATTGTTCTTAGGACTAATTTTATTGGTACGTGTACTCACTCTTCCAGGAATGGAACAAGGAATGGCTTTTATGTGGAATCCTGATTTTTCTGCTTTGGTACAGCCAAAAACATGGCTTGCCGCAGCTGGTCAGATCTTTTTTACCCTAAGTATCGGGATGGGAGCTATCATCAATTACGCTTCTTATGTAAAAAGAGATCAAGATATTACCTTATCCGCTCTATCTGCTAACGCAACTAATGAGTTTGCCGAAGTTATCTTAGGAGGTATGATTATTATTCCTGCCGCTGCAGCAATCTTAGGAACATCAGCATTAACAGATGTCGCCAATGGTGGAACCTTCGGATTAGGATTTATTACCATGCCGGTAATCCTTGCTGAGCTTCCAATGGCACCTCTTCTTTCTGTAATATGGTTCTTTCTCCTGTTCTTTGCTGGAATTACTTCTACCCTTTCAATGTACCAACCCTTACTTTCTTTCTGTTCCGACGAATTAAAATGGGATAAAAAACGATCTCTTTCCATAATATCGGTTATGGCTCTTGTTATGGGTATCTACGTTGCCCTTGATTCTAGCCTTAATACCCTAGACGAAATTGATTTCTGGGGAGGAAATTTATTCCTTCTTCTATTTGGAACAATAGAAACGGTATTATTCGCAACGCATATTGACAGTAAAAAAGGATGGTTGGAGCTTCATAAAGGATCTCATATTAAAATTCCTGTCTTATACCGTTTTATCCTTAAATACGTTACCCCAACGGTATTAATCATTATTTTAGGCGCTTGGCTTGTTACCGAAGGCCCAGCACGCTTTATGATGACTTATTATGCACCAGAAGTTCGTTCTAGTGTTTTAACAACCCGAATACTTCTATTGGCAATTGCAGTCGGTTTTAATCTTTTAATTGCCTACGCTTGGAAAACTCACAATCACGATGAAAAATTAAATATTGTATTGGAGGATTCAATCCATGACTAAACTATTTTCTCTCGTATCGATTAGTTTATTGATACCCAATTTTTCTTTTGCTCAAGAAAATCCTGTTTATGAAATTACCGGAGCAGGAATGTTTTTTATGATCTTTGCTTGGACTGCTATTATCATTTGGAATGCGGTATGCTTTACCAAAATCCTCTCCAAAAAAGAAAAATAAATCATAAAAAAAAACAGACATCGTTATGATGTCTGTTTTTTTTTTTATTTTATCATATATTATTTAATCATTACTGCAAAATAATCGTAAAAGGCCCATCATCAATCGCAGAAATCGCCATATCAGCACCAAAAACCCCTGTCTGTATTTCCAAACCAGATTCTTGTCGTAATTGTTGATTAAAATATTCAAAAAGCGGTTCTGCCTTAGAAGAAGGCATAGCCTTACTATAAGTTGGACGATTACCTTTTTTTGTTTCTGCCGATAAGGTAAACTGGCTTACCGACAAAATCTCTCCCATCAAATCTTTAACAGAAATTTCTGTTTCTTGAGAGTCAAAAATTCTTAGATTTGCCGTTTTTTTAGCAAAATATTCACATTCTTTTTGAGTATCACCTACGGCAAGCCCAACGTACAATAATAAACCTTGATTAATAGAAGAAACCATCTGTCCATCGACAACAACACTAGCAGAAGAAACACGGCGAACAATAACAATCATCTTACTCCTCCATACTTTAACGTATTTTAATTGTTGCTAGGGCAAGAACAGCACACAAAACACTTAAAATCCAAAAACGTACCACTACTTGATTTTCTTTCCAACCGGATAACTCAAAATGATGATGAATTGGAGCCATTTTAAAAATACGCTTTTGGTATCGTTTGAAACAAAAAACTTGAATAATTACCGATAATGTTTCCAATACAAACATAAACCCTGCAA
>JBOFNI010000311.1:0-1006 GCA_051658845.1 Brevinema sp.
ATAACAACTTTCCCTCACAATATCAATAAAAAAGGAGGTGCTTATGCAGCACTCTAATACGATGGCATTACAAAAAATCCATCTCGTACTCTCCAATCTCGAGCCACCCCTCTTACGGCTCAATAATTCTCTTGATAGCCTTAATAATTCTATCAAACAACTTGCCCAATCCATACTGAAAGCACCTACTACTATGGCACCTAATTCAGGATCCCTTGTTCAAATCGCTTCTCAAGCCGGTGCCACCGTTAAAAATAGGATTGACAAAAGAATCAACGATCGTATTCATGGAGTAATCGATGAAGGTCTCGGTATACTAGAGAAAGGGATCGTTAAACTCGCTAAAGGGGCTGGCTCAGGCATCGGTAAACTCGCTAAAGGGGCTGGCTCAGGCATCGGTAAACTCGCTAAAGGGGCTGGCTCAGGCATCGGCACTCTCGCTAAAGGGGCTGGCTCAGGCATCGGCACTCTCGCTAAAGGGGCTGGCTCAGGCATCGGCACTCTCGCTAACGGTTTTTCAGGATTGATTAAAACTGCCTCGATCTTCCTCAAAATCAATCCTTGGGTACTCACCATTGTCGCTATCGGTATCGTCATCGGACTGATCTATCTCCTCATCAAACATTGGGACACCGTCAAAAAAGCTGTCGTGTCGTTCTTCACCAACACTTGGGACTTTTTCACAAGACTCATCTCTATCGTGGCACGTTTCAATCCCCAAATCCTCCTCATCAAAACCATTATCAATACCGTCATCCAAACGTGGAAATATTTCCAAGGACTCTTCGACGCTTTCCAAGTCGATGGAGTTACCACTGCTATCGAATATATCCAAAACTCCTTCTCCAATGCTTTCAACTATATTCAAGGGCTATTCGCTACTCTCTTCTCTTGGGACTTCTGGAAAGATACCTTCAACGACTTTATGGGGAACATTAACGGCGTCTTCTCCTTTTTGTTTGAACCTTTCACTAAGAAACAATCAAATACTCCTACACTGGACAAG
>JBOFNI010000312.1:0-2459 GCA_051658845.1 Brevinema sp.
CCCTTCAATCATAATCGCCGAATCTTGTGCGGCAACGTATCCGGCAACATTATTACTTCCTTGTATGGTGGTAGTGAGAGTTTCAAAAATAGAGGAACCGGGACGGATCGAAACGATTCGATCATTTTTACCAATATCCATTACTTGTTCTTGAGCGTTACCAAAATATTCTACTTGGGTAACAATATTGTTGTTCGTATCTTCATTCATATTTTCGGTAATACGATAAGGCTGGCTTAGAGAAGCTGTTCCGCTAAAAAGAGCCTTGCCTTGATATTCACTATTAGCATCGGCAACCAGTTGACGGGTGATTTGATCGATTTCCATGGCAATGATAACCCTCTCCTCTCGAGTATAAACCCCGTTTGCTGCTTGTACCGTTAATTCTCTGGCACGGTGGAGATTGGAACTTACCGAATCCAAGTGTCCGTCAATCACGTTTAGTTTATCTTTGTAAGACAGAATAATCTGATTAAATTTATTAAGATCTTGGGATTTACTTTCCCACTTCATATAGTTAATAATTCCTGCAGGATCATCACTGGGAAGATTTATTCGTTGTTGGGAAGAAATTTGGGTCTGCAGTTTTTGGAAATTGTCGTTTTTATTTTTGATATTTTGTAAAAAATCATTGGTCATATATCCCGGAGTAACGCGTCCTAACATAAAAAACCTCTTTTATTTAAAATTATACACCCATTCTATTAATAATTACATCTAATAATCGGTCTGTAGTTGATACCAAACGAGCCGCTGCATTATAAGCATGTTGTAAGGTAATCATTTTTGTCATTTCTTCATCGACACTAACACCCGAAATTTTAGAACGGAGCCCTTGTAGCGAAAAAGATACAGCATCACTTTTATCGAAAGAACGAATCGCTTGTTCGGAGAGAGTCCCGGCTTTTGCAATGGTTTGTTGGAAATAATCGTCAAATGTTGCTGCACGTCCTGTCATGATTGTTTCAAAGCGAAGATTGGCAATGGTAAGAGCATTTCTATTGTCGTCAAAACCGGTAGGAATATCAGGATTCCCATTTCCTGTTGAATCATAACCCTGTGCTGCTGCAATCCCTGATGGTTTGTTGGCAACAGCGTTATCAAGATCGATCCAGCCGGCTCCATTTGTTTCTGGAGTTAAGGCAATCAGATGAGGGGGAGTCGTTAATGTGGCTATGGCAGTAGGATTTTGCCAATTATAAGCACCGTCTTGTCCTGATGCTGCTAACATTCCTGTAAGCCCTGTTAAAAATCCACCTGAATCTTCTAAATGACGTAATGCAAATTGTGGGACTGTCTTATCGGTAGTCGCTTGTGCTTTGACACTAAAACGACCCATATGGTCTAAGAATGCAGTGATTTCTCCGCCGGAGCGATTGATTCGGTCAATCACGTTTTCTACGGTATCGCTTGCCGTATAATTGACAGTAATTTCTGTTCTGTTAATGATCCCGAAATTTAAAGTTCCGTTCGTACCGATAATCGTATCATTACTAATTTTTTGAGAGCCGGTAATTCGATATAATGCCGTTCCATCCAAGACACCGTCTTCATTAAAATCAATTGCACCTTCTACATTTTTGGCAAGGGTTAATTCTCTAAAGAAGAGATTGTTTGTTTCTCCGTTTAATCCAAATCCTTCTTTATGGACAGCATTCACCGAATCTACGACACCGGCAACAAGTTCGTCCAATCGAATAATCATTTCGCTAAGATTTTCATCTCTTACTTCAATCAGTCCGGAGATTTCTCCCTTACCTAATACAACATTTTGTTCGGTCTGTTGCCAGCGTGGAATTACAAAACCGAGGTTATCCGGATCTTCATAACTTTCGACTCTTGCTGCATATTCTCCTTGTACAAGTTTCTCTGCTCCGATATAGACAATAAATTCCTTTGCATTATTTCTTTCTAAACGAATATCGGCTAAGGAGGATAATTCATCGATTAATAGATCTCTTTTGTCATATAGATCGTTAGGATTATCGCCCAGTAATTCTTGTTTTTGGATTTGTTTGTTTAATGTAGCAATCGTTTGAGCCATATCATTTAATCGATCGATCTTTTGAATAACAAGAGTATTTGTTTGTGTTCTCATATCATTCAAGGTGTAATGCTGCGCTTTAAAACTTTCTCTTAATGTTTTTGTTCGTTCTAATAGGTGAATCCTTGCAGCATCATTGGAAGGATGCTCGGATACGGTTTGCCAAGATTCCCAAAATTCTTCCAAATCGGTACGAATATTAGAAGATCCTGGTTCATTAAAAATACTTTCCATTTGGTGGAGTAGCGCTTTTTTCTGTTCCCAAAATCCTAAAGTCCCTTTTTCGGCAATAATTCGATCGTCTAAAAAAATATCACGAATCCGTGTTACTTCTTCTACAGTGACTCCTGTTCCCAGTTGTCCCGGCATATTGGGTTTGTTCATTCCGACAGGAAATAGTGCCGGCATTGTTTTT
>JBOFNI010000313.1:0-2439 GCA_051658845.1 Brevinema sp.
TAATTCATAGCTTAGGATTTAGTCAAACTGAAGATACAGAAGATATATTTTATATAACTAAAACAGGATCTTGGAAAGAACTCAGTCAAGCAATCCAATATTTCGGAATGGAAACTTATGGAAATTCCGGAAATTTATATAAATCCGAACATACCGACCTGTGGAAAGACAACAGTTTTTCTTGGGAACTATACTATATCGCCTCTATCCCACAATATAATTGGATTTCTTTTGGAGCAGGCTTAGAAGTAACAGGAACCGTTGAAAGAAAAGCGACAGACGGAACGGTTTTTGACAGACAACTACTCGAAGGATTTTTATTTGTATTTCAATCTTATATGAATGTTTCTCCATGGTTTACCTTACATGCAAATAGTCTCGGACGAATAGAATTCCAATTCCGATATACAGCCACATTTAGTAATCCGGTAGATGGTAATTTTGGTCATTTTCTTCTATCAGAATTTATTTTTGGCTTTTTCCTCACAGGGAATCAGGTATCCGAAGTAGACGGTAGTATCGATGAATTTTGGCTTACCAGCCCTTCGCTGGAGTTTTTATACTATCTTCAATTTCATAAAAATGTTGCATTCCGTTTATTTTCTAAATTTTATGTCAATAATGGATTATTTTATAATAGCGGTATTATTCCTAGTCAAACAATCCCGATAGATTTATATGCCCGTTTTGATTTTATTATCGGTAACGGTATTACCCTTTGGGTGAGAGCTCAATGGAACATTGCAAACACGGATTTTAGCGAAGCAGCACTCTTTCAAACAAGAAACTCTTTTGATATCCAACTACGAGCCGGTCTTATCTTGATCGTCGATTTCTTGAAAAAAAATTCTGGTGCTTAGAAATTCTATATATTTTCTTACTTATATTGTTATACAGGGGCATATTAAAAACAACAAGCCTTCTCAATACAACGAAAAGGCTTGTTGTTTTTTAACGAATAATTATTTCTACGACAATAAATAATTTTTTATAAAGTAAGCAACCCCATCATCATCATTAGAAAGAGTTTCTAATCGGGCAGCTTCTTTAACAGAAGGTCGGGCATTATTCATAGCAACTCCCCAACCCACCATTTGAAGCATTTCAATGTCGTTCACATCATCACCAAAAGCGACCACTTCTTCCATAGAGATATTCTGTGATTCAACTAATTGCTGTAAAGCCACACCTTTATTGACGCCATAGGCCATTACTTCAACACAACGAGCAGGTGAATTGGTATTTGCTAAGTTATGGAATCCGGGACTTGTCAATAACGTAGAAAAAGAATCTGCATAATGATCACAAAGATCTTGATGTAGTCTTAGAATTTCTTCCTCCGCACCCATAATAAAAAACTTTTGACACGCCTTAAAATTAATAGTATCTAAATCCTGTTTACAGCCTTTCATCGTTACACGCTGTAAATATTGTTCCATATAAGCATTCTCCAATTCATAATAATAGGAATCCTCTGCATAAACAAGAGCCATCACCTGATAACGTCTCACCAAATCAATTAATTGTCTTAAAGAAGATTCTGTAAGGTTTTTTTCCTGCTCATGCTGATTAGAAATCATATTCCACACAGCAGCACCATTATAATTAATCATATATTTTGGTAAACCAAGCTGCTGAGCAAATTGTATTGCCGTACCAACAGCTCTTCCCGTAACAATATAAACTTCTCTCCCCGTATTAATTAACTCTTTAACTATTTTTTCCGTATAATCCGAACACTGAGTTTGGCTATTTGCTAAAGTACCATCAATATCAATTGCTACCGCTTTAATTTTATGTGCATCAAAATCTTTTAAATCCTGTTGGAGTTTTAATTTCAGTTCCTGCATATATGATCCTTATTTTATAAAATATTATCATTATAACATAGCTTTATTATTATTGCAAGACATCTCTATCAGATCTCTAATCTTAGTTTTTTAATTTTTAATTAAGCAATATCTTGACAAAATAATATAATCCTTTCATAATAATGATAAATCAGAATAAAAGTGATTTTTTATACAGCTTCCTTATTTCTTTACCGAATCTAAATATATTCTTAGATATTTTTTTAGATTATTTTCAATACCTAACATTTTCTCTAAAAATTTAATTATTATAGCCTTTTATATCAAAAATTCAGCTTATTTTCAGGAGTAGTCTTATGAAACAATTTTCTATTAGGTTCTTAATGATTACTTTTTTTGTTCTTAGCTTATTTTATTCCGTTCCTCTACATACATCCAATAGAGAATTACGAGCATTGTGGATCGCTTCTGTAGCCAATATCGATTGGCCGTCCGCTTCTGGTTTGTCTCAACAACAGCAAAAAGAAGAAATGCTAAAAATCCTCGATACGGCACAAGAATTAAAATTCAATGCCGTTATTCTTCAAATCAAACCGACCTCCGATACTTTTTATCGATCCAAATTGTC
>JBOFNI010000314.1:0-2919 GCA_051658845.1 Brevinema sp.
ATAGTTTTTCTCTAGGTTTATCCTTATCTTTAAGTATACAAATCATACACATAAAATATACTATATTATATACGAGGTGTAACTATTTGTCAAGGATACAATTAAAAATAAATGTTGTCGTATTTTTTTCGTATATAGGGTGTTATCCGTGATTCTATAATTCGTCGCAAGGTTTTTTTAAATATCGTATTTTTCATGAAAATTGATCTTTTGATATTATATCTAAACTTATTATATAATAAAATGTGAAGGGAAATATTTTAAGACTCTTTATAACGTATATAACAAAGCTTTAATATCATGGTTTTCTTTTTCTAAAACATTATTAGCTATATCTAATGCTGGTTGAAAAATACTTAGGTTACCTTCAAAATGATTAAAGTCATTTAATAAGGTTTTTTTAGACATTAATGCAACTCTTTTTTTTCTTGTATCGATATTATTTTCTGAAAACGCTTGAGAAATAATTGTCCCTAACATTAGGGGTTTATTTGCTGGAATAGAAATATTAAAGCGAGAAACTAATTTATTCTCAACTAATATTCTTAAGTATAAATACATAAAATTATGCTGTAAAGTTTGATTCAATAAAGGATACTGTGTTGTATCAATGATAGGAGTCATAGGAAATTGATGTTCTTCTTTTATTATATCATTAACAGATATAATAAAAGAACATAGTATTTTTTTTTCAAATAACTTGTGATAAATGTCTGCTATATCGATTGGATCTTTTTCATAGCCGTGCATAACTTTAGATAACTGTTCGTATATTATACAATTATTAATTAAATTAGCATATCCTCTCATAAAAGGAATCATACTTATTAAAAAAAGTTCTTTATTTATAATTATAGAATCTTCTATTTTTCTTAATAATGTTAAGAAGTCATAACTATCAATGATTAACTTATTCTCGTTAGAATTAACAAAAATAAAGCCATTATTTTCATTTTCTATGTTGTGTAATATATACATCTCAAAGCAACTCGATTTTTGATATTTTAATAATTTAATAGTCTCTGTTGTATGTGTAAATAACAACACTTGTTTATTTTGAAGTAAGAAAGGAATACTATACATCATCTTATTTTTATAGATAGAATCAAAACTAGAAATAGGATCATCTATTACTACAATAGGCTGTGGTTTATTTTTAGCTTTTAATAGTTCAAAGCTCATCGATAAGAAATTCTGTTCTCCTGTACTAAGTTGGAGTTGATCTCTATCTGTCTCTAGTACTTTTATATCTCTAAATTTAATAATAATACGCTTATGTGCATCTCTTTCTATGGTAAGTGATTTTTGCCCTAGAATTCCTTGAATAATAGATTCTATATAAAGTTGATCCTCTTCTGTAATATCAATTTGTTGACTGACTAACTGTTCGTGTTCTGCTATCTTATTAACAATATTAGTATTTTGTATTAGATCAATTAAACTTTTTTTGATTCTGAAAACAACTACATCTAAGTATTCATGTAAAGTTTGTTTTAGGACGTTAAAGGAGGTGCAGTCTTTACTCTCAATATCTTTTAGTATTGTATCTTTTATCATGAAAGGGTCTGGATGCTCTCTCTTATCATCCCATTTTATAATCTTATGAATATTCTCTGTCAATCTTGTTACAATTTCGGAGTGCAGTTTTTGTTTCTTGTGTAGTGTAGTTGAAGAATCTATTGCATGGTCACATACAATACACTCTGTTTCTTGAGGATATTTTTTTAATACCGTTATCGCATACTCTGTTTTTTGATAAGTAGTGACATTTTTAGTTGTATCTGTAGTTTCAGTAGATATATCTAAATTTAATAATATCTCAAAAATATTATTTTTAGTAGCTAACTCATTAATTACAAATTGTATTTCGTTTTCATTTTCTTCAAGTTTTGGAAAAGGAGAGGATAGTTTTTTATTCTCCTCAAAAATAGTAATAAAATCTTTAGTAGCGATATTGTCTACACTACCCTTACTATTTGCTACTGTGCTAATAATTTTTTTACATTGACTAGTTAAATCTTTAGCAAACGTAAAGATGAGTGGATCTTTGGTTTTTATCTGATAGTTCGTCTTTAATACATCTTTAAAACGGGTGTATATTGTTTTGCAATCTTTATCAATCTCATTTTTAAGTTGTGTTTCTTTTCTAATATTATCACCAAGAAAAAATTCTTCTGTGTCTCCTTTAATAATATTCCTACCATAATGATCTTGAATGACATGACATAAGTTTGTAATATTCTTATTGGTATAAGGAATATTATCATACAATACCTCTATACTACCTTGATCTAGCATCTGTCCCAATAATTTACTAATAGTAGTTTTACCTGTACCATTGGGAGCGTAGATAATAGCAATATGTTTGTTTGTATCAAATTGAATTTTGTGGTTGCTTTTCATATCTTGAAAAGACTCCATAAAAACATTTTCATAATGTACTTTTTGAAATATTAATTCATGTAGCATTATTTTATCCTTTGGCATTATTTTATCCTTATTATTCATTTATTATCATATATTTACTCAAACCAGATCTTCGTTAAAATTATCCAAACAATCAATTTGCATTTCTTGTCGAATATCGATTCCCATGCGGTTTTTAAAATTTATTGTTCTTACTCCTTTAATTTATCTCCTTAATTATACCACTATTCTCAAAAAAATCAATCCTTTTTTCCTTTCTCTACGAGGGCATTGTTTTCAAAACTCAACCACTTTGTCATTTACTTAATCAGCCCCAGTCTCACCCCTCCTATGATCCTGAGCGTTCAATAATTCCATACAATCCCATGACAAAGTCATCAACTTCTGATTGAATGTGAGTAAGTGATTTATCTGCTTGATCTTGAGTAATGGTCTTTGCGATCTGTTGTTCTTTGATCGCTTTAGCACGATCGAAGAGAGCTTCTGCAGTGG
>JBOFNI010000315.1:0-1044 GCA_051658845.1 Brevinema sp.
CCTTAATTTATAATCAAGGATCAGGACAATTCGATGTCAAACAAGGTCCTGTTTTTACTAATTTTGTCCTCGCTGATGAGATCAATCGAGCTCCTGCCAAAGTTCAAGCAGCTTTATTAGAAGCAATGCAAGAAAAAACTATTACTCTCGGAGATCATACCTATCCTCTACCCGATCCGTTTTTTGTGATGGCAACACAAAATCCTATCGAACAAGAAGGGACTTATTCTCTGCCTGAAGCTCAGATGGATCGTTTTTTACTAAAAGCGATTGCCGTTTACCCCACACGAAGTGAAGAAAAACGGATTATCTCTCGAATGGGAGGGGTCTTAATTCCCGAAGCCCGTACTGTGATCTCTAAAGAACAAGTATTAGAATTACAAGATTTCGTCAAACAAATCTACGCTGATGAAAAAATTATGGAATATATTGTCAACCTTGTTTATGCTACTCGTGAGCCTGAGAGCGTCCAAATCAAAGCGGAGTATATTCGTGCCGGTGCGTCTCCGAGAGCGTCTTTAGCGTTCTTAAAAGCCGCAAAAACAGAAGCCTTTTTTGATGGAAGGGCTTACGTAATTCCTGAAGATATTAAAACCGTGGCTCATGAAGTCCTAAGACATCGTCTCTTGATTTCTTTTGAAGCGGAAGCCGAAGGGCTTACTTCGGATAGTCTCATCGATCAAATCTTACAACGAGTGGAAATCCCATAAAATATTAATTCATCCCATCAATAGATAAAAATAAAAAAAACAGCACAAATTTTTGTGTTGTTTTTTTAGATATTTTTAAAGATTTGTTAATACACCTTATATACGTATATCAGAGCTTCGTTTGGAGTTTAATAGTAATTTGCCTATTAAACAAAATACCCCTTGACATAAATCCGATTATCTGATATAATAATAATGGTTATCTTTCAGATCGTGAAAACGATTTGTTTCTCTATTTTATTCGATAAAAGATAGAGATTTTCTTCAATGAAGATCTTTTTTTCTTTTTATCGGATAAATCCTTGTTTTTATATCGTTCATAGAATAATTTTAC
>JBOFNI010000316.1:0-1316 GCA_051658845.1 Brevinema sp.
AGGAAAAAGATCTGCACAATTAATTATTAGTCGCATATCAATTTGTTTCTATTCATATTAAATGCAAATAAGACAGATGATGAATTGGATACGCTCTTCAAAAACACGGTAAACACATCATTTTCTTTATGTTGTCACACAGCAAACAAATGTGATGACAGTCTTGTACACAAAAATGTAATAAATTAAAGCTGGAGGAACTGATCTATTCTAGATTTAAATATAATGGATGAAATGGCTAATAAGCATTCCAGCAATTACATGAAAAAATTGCTTGCGATAGAAAAATTATCATTATTATACACAATCTTCTTCTTCTTCTCCTTTCGGCTGCTCCCTTTCAGGGGTCGCCACAGCGAATCATCTGTCTGACATTTCGACTGATGACTCGCATATTTAGATTTGGCAATGTTTTACGTCGGATGCCCTTCCTGACACAACCCTCTCTATTTATCCAGGCTTGGGACTGGCACAGAAGTCACTGGCTTGTGACCCCTGTGGCTAGATTGGATAAGCGGTAGACAATGAATGAATGAATGTTGTAAAATCCCAATTACAAATCCGTTTTTTTTCTTGCTGCATCATTTCTGGTAGTGGGGAAATGCGTTCGTCCTGTTCCCTGTATATAAACGAAACCAAATAAAAGAGTCTTGGTTTATTTATTTTTTTTATTTTTTTATTTTTTTTATTTTTTTTTTTTTGCTCAGGCTTGTTTTCTTGCAGGCGGTTGATAGGGTGCCTTCGATAGCTCAGTTGGTAGAGCGGAGGACTGTAGTTGCATAAAGTTGTCATCCTTAGGTCGCTGGTTCAAATCCGGCTCGAAGGAATAAATTTTCCCAGCAGCTTGTACAGTCTGGCCAGCTGCCATTGACGGTGCGTCAAATAGTCCAACTTCAAGCTTCCCTCACCGGGAATCGAACGCGGAATCCTAGCCCCGAGACCACAAGCTTGTTTTTATGCCTCTGGTGGCTCGGTTTTCCTGTCCAGGAATCGAACTCGGGCCGCATACTTACAAAAAAAGTATGCATGAAAATCCTTACTTTAAATTCTAGTATGCACACTCAAAAAAGAAGTATGCATGAAAATCCGTTTTTAAAATTCACACACACAAACAAAAGTATCCGTTCTTGAGATTTTACTATGCACATATAAAAATAGGCATGCATGAAAATTTATACATAATATTTTAGTATCCATCTTTCAAAAATGAGTATTCACTTTTTAAATTAACCAATAACTTAAATCACTTGATACTTTGGTATCAAAATTATGCTGAAAGAAGAGTAAAAAAAACCGCTAGACTAAACCTGTATAGA
>JBOFNI010000317.1:0-1705 GCA_051658845.1 Brevinema sp.
GGCACGACAGGTGAAGGGAGTATTTCGTTACAACGTCTTAGTGCTCAGGTAACGAGGGCTATAGGTATAGATATTTTTGCCCAAAAGGGAGGAAACTAAATGAAAACACAAGGACAGATTGTTAAAGTTACAGGCCCTCTCGTTATTGCTAGTGGGATGACTGGAACAAAAATGTTTGATATGGTTAAGGTCGGAGATATGCAACTCATCGGAGAAATTATCCGTTTAGACGGTGATAAAGCATATGTTCAGGTTTATGAAGAAACTTCAGGAGTGGGTCCCGGTGAACCGGTTGTATCTACTGAGAAACCTTTATCCGTAGAATTAGGACCTGGTCTAATCGGAAACTTTTTCGATGGGATTCAACGGCCTTTGGAAGCGATTGAAAAAGCTTCCGGAT
Source organism: Brevinema sp. (assembly GCA_051658845.1). Classification (GTDB taxonomy): domain Bacteria; phylum Spirochaetota; class Brevinematia; order Brevinematales; family Brevinemataceae; genus Brevinema_A. The sequence continues at coordinate 401 of JBOFNI010000317.1, forward strand.
CTATTTTTATTGCTCGGGGTATTGATGTCCCGGCATTAGATTATGATAAAAAATGGGATTTTCGTGCTGTTGCAAAAACAGGCGATAAAGTAGAAACAGGCGATATTATCGGTACGGTGCAAGAAACAGAATTAATCGAAACACGGACTTTAATTCCTTTTGGGATTAAAGGAACGATTAAATCAATTAATTCCGGTTCATACACTGTTAAAGAAGTTGTCGCCGTGGTTGCTGACGAAAATTCCGGACAGGATGTAGAAGTGCGATTGGCTCATTACTGGCCGGTACGTGTTCCTCGTCCTGTAAAGAAAAAATTACCTCCTCGTACTCAGATGATGACAGGACAACGGGTGATTGACACATTTTTCCCATTGGTTAAGGGAGGGACGGCAGCGATACCGGGGCCTTTCGGAGCTGGAAAAACCGTTACTCAACACCAACTTGCAAAATGGTCTGAAGCTCAAGTGGTAGTTTATGTCGGTTGTGGAGAACGTGGAAACGAAATGACAGACGTATTAAAAGAATTTCCGGAGTTGATCGATCCAAAATCGGGAAAACCGTTGATGGATCGTACTGTACTTATCGCTAATACTTCTAATATGCCTGTGGCTGCTCGTGAGGCTTCTATTTATACGGGGATTACCTTAGCAGAATATTTCCGAGATCAAGGATACCACGTTGCAATTATGGCAGACTCTACTTCTCGTTGGGCGGAAGCTCTTCGTGAAATGAGTGGACGTTTGGAAGAAATGCCTGGTGAAGAAGGTTATCCTGCTTATTTGGGATCAAAACTTGCAACATTCTATGAAAGAGCTGGTATTGTGCATCTATTAGGCTCGGAAGAAAAAGAAGCGTCTGTATCAGTTATTGGTGCGGTATCCCCTCCAGGAGGAGATTTCTCCGAACCTGTTACTCAAAACACCTTACGTGTGGTAAAAGTATTCTGGGCTTTGAGTTCTTCCTTAGCGTATCAACGACACTTCCCTGCGATTGATTGGTTGCAGAGTTATTCTCAATATGCTTCCCAACTTGTCGATTTTTGGAGAACTAATGTTGGGGAAGATTGGGCGGAGATGCGTGCTTTAGGAATGCGTTTGCTCAAAGAAGAAGCAGATCTTAAAGAAATTGTGCGTCTTGTGGGTATCGATTCCTTAACAAGAGAACAACGATTGGTTCTTCATACGGCAAAACAAATTCGTGAAGACTTTTTACACCAAAACTCTTTCCACGAAGTGGATACGTATACTCCTATCGAAAAACAAAAAGCGATGCTTAATGTTATTTTGGTATTTTATAAACAAGGAA
>JBOFNI010000318.1:0-1093 GCA_051658845.1 Brevinema sp.
GGTAACACTTTATAATAACGTTCAGTTGTAAGGCATTTACAAGTGATTAGTTAATGATGAACTAATTATTTACAAAACATTCAGAAGTGATTAATAAGTCATATGCTAACAGTTTGTGTATGTTTTGTTAATACATTTACAAGTCATTTACAAAGTAATTAGTTAATGATGAACTAATAATTTACAAAACATGACTATGCTCTCAAAAAGGATTAATACACATGTTGATATATTTGTGTATGTTTTGTAGATTAACTTATAAATCATTTACAAGTGATTAGATAATTATGAACTAATCATTTATGAAACATTCATCAAATATAAACAAATGATGATCAAACCGTTAGTAAATGATCAGTATATTATTTATGTATGTTTTGTTAAAGTTTTAAACTGGTCGGTTAAAAAGCACAAAAATGCAATTATGCTAAAGCTTTTTCTTTTAAATAATAAATTATTTGTTGTCAAGTGAATCAATATGTGTAAATGACTAGATGTCAGGGGATTCCAGTGGGTCCTTTCTTTCATCACTAGTCTTGGAGTGTGTGGGATCTAGTGATAATGTGAACCAGTTTCACCTTCCACTGAAGATCACATCAGGTGTACAGCATTACAATACTCCCATGTGTCAGAGAAGACATCTGTCAAACTTCAGCTCTTGCATTGCAGTACACATCACAAAATATTCTAAACCTGTTGTGTAAATGCATGAATAAGTCATTTACAACACTTTTTGCATCCCCTAATCTAAAGTGTAAACTACTCATCACTTGTAGATGTTTTACTCATCATTCGTAGATCTTTTTCACCGTTACAAATGATCTGTAGGTATATACAAGTCATTTGCAACACTTTCTGCATCCCCTAATTACTGTAATAAATTCATTTGTGCCATTCCTCACCTATTACAAATGGAAATTTGTCAATATGTTAAATCATCTACAACTCTTTGTAAAGATACAGCAAAACAATCTTCAATTCTTTAATACAAATATGAGGAAATAATGCTTAAGGGTGATGGCAGAATAACATTTATTTCAACAATGCAGGTTCAAAATAACATTTTATACTGAATGTAACAACTTATAACAAT
>JBOFNI010000319.1:0-1332 GCA_051658845.1 Brevinema sp.
CACACAGACCGCAAGCACCAGAATTTCTAGTGCCGTTTTTATAAAAATCAGGGTGATAACAAAGGCGGGGGATTTTAATTCCGTTCATTTCAACAGCTTCAATTAATGGAATTCCTTTAGGGGCAGAATATTCCTTACCGTTAACTGTAAGGGATACCATTTCTATTGTTGATTCGGTATTCATAAAAACCTCATTTTATATTTATTTTAAACAAAAGCGATTGCCGCTTTAGGACAAACAGGAACACAATCATCACATCGGAAGCATTTTAATTGATTGATGAGATGGGGGATTCCTTGTTCTCCTTCAATGGCATTTACTGTACAAACTTTTTGACAGAACGCTTTTTCTTCAGTAGGGCATCCATCACAGAGATCCGGATGAATAATAAATTTTGGTAATTCGGAAATATTTGTCGGGAGGGGTGTGCCTTCTTGAATATAATCGTATAGCTCTTGATGATGATATTTTAAAATAGCATCAATAACAAACGGAGAAATCAATCCCAAACGACAGAAACTGGCTGTCTTCATCGAATGATTAATTTCTTGAAGCCGTTTTAAATCTTTTAGAGTCCCGTGTCCTTCAATAAGTTTTTGAACGATAAAAGACCACTCTTTTGTCCCATAACGGCATGGCATACATTTTCCACAGAACTCTACTGCACAAATATTAGAATATTGTAGTAAAATGTCTAAAATTGTTCCCGTTGATTGGGTAACGTCATAGGGAACGGTTAAACGGCGTGTACTCATAATTGACCTCTTTTAGATGAATTGTCATATTAATTATATAAAATCTATATAGAAAATCCTATTTTATAATATGGATTGCTCTAGAAAGATCAATCTTTTTAGGAATTAATCCTTCTTGGAATAAAAAATCTTGGGTTGTGTTTAGATTTTGAATATCTATGTCTGTAATTTGGGGAGAAAAATCGTAATCTGGAAGCATACGAAGAATTAATTCTTTAGGTAGATTGACTTCTTGCATAATTAATTCCATACTTTTTTCAGGATGGGTATTCATAAATTCGATACTTTCCTGATGGCTTTGTAAAAATGTTTTAATAATTTCCGGATATTGTTGGATAAAATCGTCTCGGCTTACTATGACTGTAGATCCGTCAATTAATCCTTCTCCGGTATAGAGAATACGACCTCCTCTTTGCTCTGCCATTACAGAAGGTGGGCCTACTAAAAGAGCTGCATCCAAATCTCCTGTAAGCATTGCTGGTAGGGCTTCCTGAACCCCTAAAGAAATAAATTCAATATCATTAATGGACATTTGTTCATTTTCTAAAATTCGAAGTAATAATTGATGGAGTACGG
>JBOFNI010000320.1:0-1009 GCA_051658845.1 Brevinema sp.
AGTCCTTCAAGCTCATGGAAGTCATACAAGATATTAAATGTGGATCTCACAGCACCACTACTTAATTTGCTGACATATTTTTGTATTTGCAGTAAATTTGTTCAGTTTCTGTATAGGTGACAAAACTTTTGTCTTGCCGCTTTCCCAACGTCCTAGAGAGCTGAGACTTGCGGAAACGCGTTTTCAGCTCATGAGAAACATTTTCTGCACGCACATACAAAACAAAAGGAAAACACAAACTTTTAGGGCTAGTCTGATGAAAATAGTCACTCCACATATGAATTTTCACATTTTTGACTTGATATCTTAAAAATCACATTTTCATGATTTTGTATGAAAAATCAAAATTTTCAAACCATGTTTGGAGCACTTGCCAGCACCGTTTAACTATACGCGTGCATGAAAAACCGCTTTCCCAACGTCCTAGAGAGCTGAGACATGCGGAGACGCGTTTTCAGCTCATGAGAAACACTTTGCTGCAAGCACATACAAAACACAGGAAAACACAAAGTTTTAGTGCTTGTATGATGAAAATAGTGACTCCACATATGAGTTTTCAAAAAAAAAATCATGTGAAAACCATGTTTGGAACACTTGCCAGCGCCGTTTAACTATACGCGTGCATGAAAAACGCTTTCCCAACGTCCTAGAGAGCTGAGACTTGCGGAAACGCATTTTCAGCTCATGAGAAACACTGTTCTGCACGCACATACAAAACACAGGAAAACACAAAGTTTTAGTGCTAGTATGATGAAATTAGTCACTCCACATGTGAATTTTCACATTTTTCACTGGATATCATAAAAATATCAGATTTTTTGATTTTTTAAGAAAAATCATAATTTTCATTTTTTTTTCATGAAACCACTGAAAAAATTTTATTTTTCATGTTTTTCATAAAAAATACATGTGTCCCATCATCGTGTGTAAAAACCATGTGAAAACCATGTTTGGAACACTTTCCAGCACTGTTTAAGTATACGCGTGCATGAAAAACCGCTTTCCCAAC
>JBOFNI010000321.1:0-1427 GCA_051658845.1 Brevinema sp.
ATCTTCTGATGATATCTTATCAATTAGTCACTTTGTAACAGATGCTTTCACGAAAAAATTACAAGAATTGGAATTATTTTCTCTTCTAAAAGAATTATCCCATGCGAAAGGTGTAAGCTCTGCTAAAGATGAAGTATTAAGCCTCTTTGAAAACAAAAGCCAAGAAGTATTCATCAACGATTTTTCTTTAAATACCTTGGATATTCTTAGCAAATCCTTAGGTGTGGGTCTTCAGCTTGTCGATAATGCCTTACAATTTGCGTCAACAGAAGAGGTTTTTCGTTTGGATGCTGATCGTATTGAAGAATTTAGAGAAATGATCCTCTTATTTTTTGAGGCATTAGAAGAGAATGAAAAGCGTCTTATTGTATTTGATCAAAAAGCACTACTTCATTTTTTGAAACCGTATCGGATGACTCTTCCTATTTGTGATGATATCAAAATTATGGCGTATTTATTGGATCCTGCTCGTAATAGTTACACCGTAGAATATCTTAGTTTGGCTTATTTGGGTAAAAACGAAATTACCGCCCGTATCTTTTATGAATTAAAACAACATCTCGGTAAGATGATCGTCGCTCAGGGAATTGGTAAAGTTTATTATCAGATTGATATGCCCCTACGACCGATCTTATTTGCTCTTGAAGAAACAGGAGTAGCTATTGATACCGGTGTTTTAAAACAATTATCTTCCAACTTGGGAGAACAGCTGCATATTTTAGAACAAACTGTCTATCATTTAGCGGGAAAAGAATTTAATATTTTGTCCCCTAAGCAACTAGGGCATATCTTATTTGAAGATTTGGCTTTAAAGCCTTACAAAAAAACTAAAACTAAATCTTATTCGACGGACGAAGAAAGTTTGGAATTTTTAGCACTGTCCCACCCTCTACCAAAAGAAGTACTCCAATACCGTTCTCTTTCTAAATTTAAAAGCACTTATACAGATGCTTTGCCTAAATTGGCTGATAAAAATGGACGGATTCACACTACACTTCATCAGACGGTAACAGCGACGGGAAGACTGTCTTCTGGAGATCCGAATCTTCAAAATATTCCTATTCGTACAGAATTAGGACGAGAAATTCGTAAAGCTTTTATCCCTAGTGTCGGAAAAAAATTGCTTAGTGCAGATTATTCGCAAATTGAATTGCGTTTGTTTGCCTCTTTATCTAAAGATCCAAAAATGGTCGAATTTTTTAGTAGTGGAGGAGATGTCCATCGCCATACGGCCTCTGCAATGTTTCATATTCCTGAATCTTCTGTTAGTGAAGAACAAAGAAGAGCTGCAAAAACGGTAAATTATGGAATCAGTTATGGGATGTCTGCATTTCGATTGGCAAATACTTTGGGAATAGAATTTGCAGAAGCTAGGGACTTTATTACCGGTTATTTTGAAACTTTTCCCGGGATTCAGCAGTTTATGA
>JBOFNI010000322.1:0-4638 GCA_051658845.1 Brevinema sp.
GTGACTTTTAATCACGGGGTCCTGGGTTCGAACCCCAGGCGGTTCAAGTATTCTCCTGTAGCTCAGTCGGTAGAGCAGGTGACTGTTAATCACTTGGTCGCAAGTTCGAGTCTTGCCGGGAGAGCAGAAAAGATCCTAATCTTATAGGATCTTTTTTTATCTCTAAAGAGTAATTTATGTTAAGAATGATCCAACAATTACTGCCTTCGTTTTGTACCGATAACATTCCAGCTTCTCATCCTAAAAACACCTTAATCAGTATTGTCATTGATGAATCTTGTTTTTTACTCGGTTTGGAATACGACAAACTCCCTGAAGATTTAAAAAACACCTTACAACATGAACTAATTTCAACATTAAATCAACCTGATTTATCACTAAACATCGTTCCCGCTATTACACTAGATACCATAGAAACTGTTTCTTTTGCACTCAAAAAAGATAATTTTTCGTATACCCTAATAATCCCTATTGATTTTTTAAATTTTTTATCTAATTATTTCGGCTATACTTTTTATTTTAAAGCCCAAAATATGCTTGACCTTCATTTAGAAATGTACCGATTCCGTTCCAACTTCCTAAAAATCCAACATGATCAATACAAAAATCTGTTTCACTACATGCTGACCCACTCACTGGTAACTCCAAAAATGTTAGCACTCTTCTTCAAAAAATTTAATATTTTAGATATTTCTCATTATTTCTCTAAAAGAACAGCACAAGAAATTTTAGAAGAAATATCCAAACTGCAAGATATCGAAAATCCGGATTTATTAACTTGTATTTCTTACCTTATAGAACGAAATATTATTGTGTTTTTACAAGAACATTCCTCAGAACATTTTCAAGAATACACAAAGATTATTAATTATTACCAAGATTATTTTTTTCGACAAGCACTCCCCCATATCCAATTAGAGCGAATCTTAGTAAATCTTAAGAACTCTCCTCAACTTCCCCTATTATTAAAAAGCGTCTCTTATCAAAGTTTGTTGAGTTTTCTCACTTTCAGTCATCCTGATAATATGGATTTTCTCAAAAAAGGATTTTCCCAACAGGGATTTAAAATCCTGTTAGAAGATCTCCAACAAACACAACGCTCTATTGTAGAAAGTAAGGATTTTTTATGGACTCTTGCTCAACACAGTAAATCAACAGTATCTTTTGAAGATCTTGCACTAACACATCTCCATAAAGACAGAGGATGGGAATTTCTAGCCAGAGAATGTGATGTTAGAGATATTATCTTATGTTTAGAATCATCTAAGATTCCATCAAGTGGGATCTGGAAAATCCTTTACCGTTCTTATCAAGAAAAAATTATTATTTTTCCTAAATTCACGGATCGTTCTTTAATTACAGCGCTTGACAATTGTAGTATTGGTATCAATTATCTAAAAATATTAGGACTCTTATCATAATTCCTTGATATTTTTCTTAAAAATTGCTATAATATGAAAGTTAAATATTGAATGGGGATCAAAAAGCGATGACAATTTTGGGTATTGAAAGTTCCTGTGATGAATGTGCTTTAGCACTTGTAGAAGACGGAAAAAAAATTTTAATGCACCAAATCTACTCTCAAGTAGAACTACACGCTCCTTTTTTTGGGGTTGTTCCGGAAATTGCCTCTCGGAATCACCTCATCAAAATTCTTCCTTTATTGGAACAAATTTTACAGCCATATCCTTTAAAAAATATTGACGCAATAGCAGCAAGTACTGGACCAGGTCTGATTGGTTCCTTAGTAATCGGTACGATGACCGCTAAATCACTTGCCTATGCCTTAAAAAAAGAATTTATTCCTGTGGATCATATTGATGCTCATTTATACAGCCCTCATTTAGAATATCAAATTCCCTTTCCTCATATTGCTCTTGTCTGTTCAGGAGGACATACGCTCTTGATACAGGTTAATTCTTTTGAAGACAAAATTATTTTAGGAACGACGATTGATGATGCTGTTGGTGAAGCTTTTGATAAAGTTGCTAAAATGCTTAATTTAGGCTATCCTGGAGGGCCTATTATCCAGCAAAAAGCCTCTCAAGGAAACGAAGATTTTTGGGAACTTCCTTATCGTTTGGCATCCAGTGATCGATATCATTTTAGTTATAGTGGTTTAAAGACAGCGGTATACTATAAACTCAAAAATCTTAGCCCTCCCTATCCTGTAGAAGATATTTGTGCCAGTTTTCAAAAAGCTGCCGTAAAAAGCTTAATAAAAAAATTATCTAATGTAGTAGAAGATACAAATATCAAAACAATCATTACCGTAGGTGGGGTAGCAGCTAATATTCGTTTAAGAAAAGAACTAGAAACCTTAGCCCATTGTCAGATCTTCCATACACCGATAGAACTTTGTGGCGATAATGCTGCAATGGTTGCAGGACGGGCTTATGTTGATTGCAATAATACAAAATCTTGGGATAGCTATGCACGGTATCCTCTTATTTCAAAAGGAAAACGATTATGATAGAAAAAAAAGATCTCTCTGTTTTACTCATTACCCAAGCAGGAAAAAAATACGGTATCGGACATCTTAAACGTATTATGCAAATTGCAGATTTCTACACAAAACCGTTTATATGGATTATGACAGACCTCAAAGATCAACAAGATCTTACTGATTTACTATTATCGTATAACCACCATATTTCTCATCCCAGTGACAAGCGGTCTATTAATGATCTTTTTTCTGAATTACATTTTGATTTAATAATTAGCGATTGTGATACGGTTACCGATTCTTTGGTATCGACTTTAAATACCTGCCATATTTCGATGATTTCCTTAGATAATACCAAATTAGGAGCATGCTCGGAAATTTACATTACTCCTTTACCTTCTTATAAAAGAAAAAAAGCTAATTTTTCCGAAATTTACCATAGTCCCATTAACGAAAAATTTTTCTTAGCCCCCCCTGAAAAGAAAATAATATCAAAAATTTTAATTTCTTTAGGAGGCAGTGATCCTTACAACAACGCCGAAAAAATTGTCAAATCACTTAAAGATCAAGATTACCAAATTACCGTTATTGCAGGTCCATTAAGTAACTATCGTATTGAAGAAAATAATCAAGTCCAGATTAAATACAACGTTTCCGATTTATTTCCTTATATTAAAGAAAACGATTTAATCTTTTGCGGACCAGGCTTAACATTATTAGAAAGTTTAGCGGCAAAAAAACATATAGTTGCTGTCGCCCATAATTTTCAGCAATATCAGGATCTCTCCAGAATACCTTATATTCAAACACTTCTAGGAAGTATCTTTCTCCGAACAGCTAGTATTAAAAAAGCTATTGCGCAATCAACAAGTGGGCGATTAAGCCTTCCCGAAGGATTTAATTTTCAGGATTGGTTTCTCCAGCTAAGCGATATCGTTGCCGATCGCCCCGCATCGTGTCCGCTATGTAGTTCTTATCATAAGTATTCTTTAATTCGTACCCTTGAACTTAATCAATTTTCCTGTAATCATTGTAGTAGTAGCTATATCTACAAACTTTCTCTAGATTCTCATATACAAACAGACGATACAATCGTTGCAAACAACGCAGAGCAAGAACAAATTAGCTATAAACAAGCCGTTTTGAATCTTAGAGAAGATAGTAATCGACGAATCCAAATCATCAAAAAAATTCTCCCTACCCCACAAAACCACATTCCTTATAAACTAATGGATATTGGAGCAGAGCATGGGATCTTTGTACAAGAAGCTAACCACAACGGATTTTCTGCTCAAGGGGTTGAGTTATCGGTCTTTGCCCGTAAAATTGCACGAGATAACCATAATATTAACATTATTGATTCTATGGAAAAAATCTATGAAAACGGTCCTGTGAATCACATTATTACTATCTGGAAAAAGCTGGAATATTTAGAAAATCCTACTCTCTACTTAAAAAAAATATCCACTCTGCTCCCTATAGGCGGTCTACTAGCATTCCGTGTGCCTATTGTTGATTCTTCTCTTAACAAAGGCTTTTTCCGCATTACCGAAAAAGGCGGTAAACTACTCGCTGAACAAACAGGTTTTGTAGTCATCCATACTACAAAATATACTAATGAACAAAGGGAAAAATTCTTGGAATTTTATTGTATTAAAAAATCGGAACCCCTATGAATACCTATATCAAACCTTTAAATTTTGGTGCTGTTTCCACAAAAAACAATCTGATTCTTGCTCCATTAGCGGGATACAGCCACAAACCAATGAGGATTCTCAATCGTAAATTTGGAGCAGGTTATACAATAACCGAAATGGTCAGCGTTGAAGGAATCCTAAGAGATTCTCATAAGACGCTTAGATATGCTGATATTTCAGATGCTCCGGAAGAAACTTCCATTCAATTATTTGGAAAAGATTCCCCAAAATCTTTTTATCAAGCTTCTAAAATTCTTCAAGATTTGTTTGGGGTACGTTCCCTTAATATTAATTTTGGTTGTCCTGCACCTAAGGTTCTCAAGAACGGAGCCGGTTCCCGCCTTTTAGACGAACCGGAAAAAATCAAAGATATTATTAATGCCGTTAAAGACAGTGGAGTTGCCGTAGAAGCTAAAATAAGATGTGGCTTTAATCATGACAATTTAGATCCTCTGATAAGCACTTTAGATCGCTCTGATGTTGATCTTATTATCC
>JBOFNI010000323.1:0-3659 GCA_051658845.1 Brevinema sp.
ATGAACAATAATCCTGAAGATTCTCGACTTTATCAAAAAGCCCTCAATAATTACCTCTACGTACGAGCTCTCCAAGAACAACAAAATCAGCAAGAAAATCAAGAAAACTCAGAGAATCAAGAAAATCAACAAAACTCGGGACAAGAGAATCAGCAAAATCAGCAACAACAGAATCAAGAACAAAACGAACAACAATCCGCCGAACAAAACCAAGAACAGCAAGAAGAGATACCTTCCCAAAGTATTTCCCCAACTGATATTGACAATCTTCTCAGTGTTGCAGAAAAAGACGAAAAAGATAATTTATCACGGCAATTCAAAAAAACCGAAGAGTTATTTCAGCAAAATAAATATTAAAAATTTTTATCTCCTACCGTCGAGATATATCATGAAATAACTACAAAAATAAATATCTCCACTCTATCAAATGATAAAGTGGAGATATAGTATTAAGAATAATAAGTTTATCCAAGATGAGTACGATCAAACCAAGCTTTAAGCCATTCTTCACTTGCAGCTTCGATAACAGTACAGTCATCTTTTTTATCGGCGATAAAAACTTTAGCTTCTTGATTATGTGTTGCCACCACAAAAGAAAACTCAACATTCGTAGCTATTCCCCACTCACCTCGCTTATTAAGAATAGCTAAAGAAATCGCTCCACATTTGTTTCGTTTTTTGATCATTTTCTCTTCAAATCGGGATAAGGCTCGATCACCGGCTTCCATCGGAGACAATCCTTCTTCCATCAATCGAACCACTTCATAAGAAAGACAGCCTTTCATAATATCTTCTCCTAAGCCTGTAGCAACACATCCTCCAACTTCAGAATCGACATAAAGCCCCGATCCCGAAAATGGAGAATCTCCTACCCGTCCCGGTTTTTTCATAAATAAGCCACTAGTAGAAACAGCAGCAACCATCGATTGATAAGTATCCAATACAACAGCTCCTACCGTATCATGACCGTCATACGGGGTGAGCCCTTTAGTAATAATATCTTCCCGTCGTTTTTCCCAAAATGCTGTTGCTCTCTCTGTAAGCATATTTTTAAAAACAAGTTGTCGTCTTTGTGCTTCTTCTTCAGCTCCCGTTCCCACTAGAAAACAATTAAATCGATCATGAGAGATAGACCGTGCCAAGCTAATCGGATTAGCAATATTTTTTGTTCCAGCAACTCCACCATAATCCCACGAATCTCCATCAAAAAAAGCCGCATCCAATTCAACAACCCCTTCTCTATTAGGTAGTCCTCCATATCCAACAGACTTATAAAAAGGATAATCTTCTATTTCTTTAATAACTTGCTCTGCCGTATTAGCTGCTTTGGCAGAATCTTCTGCTAAGCATATAGCAGCTTTTTGACACGCTTCAAAAGCCATCCGCCAAGTTGCAATAATAGCCCATGGTTTCATCTATTTCTCCTTAAATCCTAATATTTTGTCAATCGTATCTCAAATTATCTAATTAGTAAATTAAACGTTTTAGGTATCAGATTTCTTTACTAGATACTTTTATAAATAGGAGCTTATTATCATATTATTGCTCCTTTATTATGGGTTTAATATTGCTTGAAGTCAAACACTAAGCCACTATATCGTATTATAGCACAAAAGTACAGAATGTCAAGCTTATTCGGAAAGATCTCTCCCACAACTATTCTAAATAATATGAAAATTTTATTTTAGATTCGTTATTGACATTATTAAAAAATCAGTTATAATATTATTTAAATAAATTTATAGAATAAAAAGGAGTGTCTTATGAATCTCGAATTTTTTGAAAAAATAGAACAACCCCTATTAAAACTAGCAGCTAAAATCGAAGACAACAAATATATTTCAGCAATTCGGCGAGCATTCGTCATGATGATGCCTTATATTATGATCGGTTCTGTATTTTTAATGATATCGGCCTTTCCTCTACCCGCATATCAAAATTTTATGAAAAGCACCTTTGGAGAAGGTTGGGGATCTATTATTAGTTTACCTTTAAATGCTACTTTTTCTATTATGGCGTTATTTATTGCTTTTTTAGTAGGACAACAGCTAGCAAAACAGTTTAATTTAGATGATATTTCTGTTGGGTTTTGGTCCTTAGTAGCGTTTTTAATTCTAACCCCTTACGGCAGAATTCCTGATATTGGTATGGCAATCCCTCTCACTTGGCTCGGAAGTCGTGGGATGTTTGTCGCTATCCTTGTCGGATTATATACCGCCGGTTTATTCAAATTATTTATTGATAAAAAAATCTATATCCAAATGCCAGATGGAGTCCCCCCTGAAGTTATCAAAGCGTTCCAATCACTTATACCGGGGTTAGTGATTACAATCGGTGCGTTTTTGGTACGTCTTCTTATCGAACAAACTCCCTACACAACACTCCACAACCTAATTTATACCGTTTTAGCAGTTCCTTTAGTGGTATTAGGGACTTCCTTTCTTGGAGCAATTTTAACTGTCATTGCTATTTCTATTCTTTGGTCTGTAGGTATTAATAGCGGATCCATGGTAAACGGTTTCGTCCGACCTTTTTGGTTAGAGAATCAAGCACAGAATCTCGAAGCTCTACGTGCAGGCGAGCCTCTCCCACACGTCATTACAGAAACATTCTTTGATATGGTTTGGATGGGAGGAGCTGGTGCTACCTTGAGTCTTCTACTAGCTATCTTCTTTTTTGCAAGAAGTAAGCATGTGCGAAGTATCGGTGCATTAAGCTTAGTTCCAGGAATATTTAATATTAACGAACCAATCCTTTTTGGGCTTCCTATTATTCTCAATCCTGTGATGCTAATTCCGTTTAATATTGTTCCTATTGTATTTGTTATTACGCAGTATATAGCGATGTCAATCGGTTTGGTAGCAAAACCCATCGGTGTTATTTTTCCTTGGCCAACTCCTGCATTTATCAGTGGATTCTTGACTGTTGGTGGAATTTCAGGTACATTAATGCAACTTTTTAATTTGGTATTAGGTGCGTTGATTTATCTTCCTTTTTTAAGGATTATTGATAAAGCGAGCCAACTCAATGAAAAAAAGGAAATTCCTCAATAATTGCTATCCCTTATTGCTATATTTTGTCGATAATTTAACTTTAATAAAATTTTGCAAATTTTCTTGATAAATATCCATCTTTTTCCTATATTATAAAAAATAATATAGGAAAATTTCTATGCAAAAATTACAGAAATCTTTATTAACACTCAGCATGTTACTTATTTTAGGATCTTGTTTCACCTCGCTAGAAATGGTCAATTTCACCGGTGATAAAGTTTTAGATCAAGGAGTTAGAGACTCTCTCTATCAAATTGGGGGCTCAATCTCAGGATTAACCCAGTGGATGAACATAAGTGAGAATGAACAAAATTCTCTATCTTCCAAATCGTTAATTAATTACTTCATCGGTGGAAATAAATTCATCTATGTGTCAGTTAAGTCTCAAAATGGTATGGGCTTCTATAACGAACTTGTCTGTCAATTAGCTCGTGAAGGGGGCTTCTCCTCTTCCTCATCTGGGTTTACAATATCATCTCCCTTGATGGACAATATAACCGATGTTTTCGCCAAGCAAGGTTATACAAAAATTTATGAGTTTACTCCTATAAAAGGAAAAGCGTGGTATTCTCCAAAAATTGGGGGATCAGGTACATGGGAGGACAC
>JBOFNI010000324.1:0-1376 GCA_051658845.1 Brevinema sp.
AAACCTTGAAAGAGTAATGAAAAATCCAAATTTAGCTGAAGTATTAGATACTGATCGATTTTTATTATCAACAAATATTTAAGAAATAAAAACTTCCGATTTAATCGGAAGTTTTTTTATCGGTAAATAATTCAATCAAGATCCGGTTTCTTCGCTTAGTGACAAAATCTAAAGGGCTTTGATTGTTGTTATTTTTTATGATAGGATCGGCATGATACTTTATTAAGAGAGCCGCAAGAGTCTCAAATTCATAAAAGCTTGCGATATGCAGAGCAGTACAACCTTTATTATTGGTGTGATTGATTGAAAAACCATTTTTTAAGAGAAACTCGGTACTAGGCATTTGATTGGATAAAGCAGCAAGTAGTAGAGCGTCATTGCCTTCACTATTAACAGTAGTTATCTCTATGGGCAGAGTAAGTAACAAATTAAGGGCGTTTGTGCTACCGTACTGGGCAGCAAGCATGAGAGGAGAATTATCTTCGAGATCTTGTGTTTGATAGTCAGCTCCACATTTAATCAACAAATGAATTACTTTAATATAATCGTTTTTAATTGCGTAATCAAGAGCAGAATAACCGCTTCGGTCTTTATCATTAATAGGGGCTTGGTTTTTTAGTAAGTAATTAACAGTTTTGTCAAATCCGTTTTCTGCTGCTTGGATTAAAGGGGTTTTACCCTCGTTATTTTGGTGGTTGATAGCAATGCCATTTTTTACCAAGATAGGGACAACACGTTGTAAGCCATATCGTGCAGCGTAATTAAGAGCATTTCCTCCTTTATTGGTAAAATGAAGATCAGCCTTAGATTTTAGGAGAGGTGTTATTAATTTCCAATGACTGTATTGTGCTGCAAAGATAAGAGCCGTATTACTATCAGAAGAGATAATGTTAGGGTCGGCGTTATTTTTTAGGAGTAATGTAGCGACAGGAACATTCCCTTCTTTTAAGGCGATCATTAAAGGCGTATAGCCTGTAATAGGATCAATCCTATTAATATCAATCCCTTGATCGATAAAAGATTGAATAGTTTTAGCAGAACCTATTGCCAACTCAGATAAGAAATCTTGATTTCTAAAATCTTGAGTGGTGTCGGAAAAAATTAATATGGGGAAAAATAATAATAGAATAATCATAAAATCCTCTCTTGAGATGAGATCTGAATATAATGGGCGACAATACTAAAAACATTACCGACGTTAATAGAATTTTTTTTGCCTACTAAAGGCAATCTAACTATTTCATCACAGATTTCCAAAATAGAAGACGTAATCCCAAATTCTTCATTACCAAAAATAAAAGCACAATATTGGAAGTCTTCTATTTCAGATAATTCTTTAGAGGGTTCAGCTACTTCTAAAGCAATAATTTTGTAAT
>JBOFNI010000325.1:0-1498 GCA_051658845.1 Brevinema sp.
CTTTAACTTAATTTGAGAGAATTCTCCCTCCTCAACCGTAGGTAGGTGGGAGATGAATCGACGAGAGTGCAACGGCACGAAAGATATCAAGTATTGACTCTGTGCTTTCTTTTTATTATTATATACTCAATAATAATAAAAAGAAGGAGGTGTACAGTGTGATAAAATGCTTAAAAACAAGTTTTAGTACATCGAAAGATACTCTTGACAAACTTTATGAAGTGAATAGAATTTCAGGTGCTATCTGGAATGACTGCCTTGCAATAGCGAAGGAATATTCTCTAGAAAATGAAGGGAAATGGATTACTAAATCTATTCTTCAAACTGCTCTAAAGGGAAAGTATCCTTTGCATAGTCAATCGGTTCAAGCAGTAGCCCATAAATATATTTTTTCAAGAGATAGTGCCTACAAAGCACAAAGTAAAGGATACAAAAATAAATATCCTTGGAAAAGAAAAAATAATTTCAATACTAAATGGGTAGATAAAGCTTTCAAAGTTTTAGGTGATGGAAAGATACTTCTATCAAATGGGGTAGGACGAGAAAAATTATTGGTAAAATTAAATAAAGATATTTCTAAGATTGAAATTAAAGAAATAGAACTTATCTATGACGGAAAACTTATGGTTTCAATTTCTTATGATGATGGTAAAAAAGCACAGATTAATAATTTCACTAATAGTTGTGGTGTTGATTTAGGAGAGATTCACTCTATTGCGGCATATTGTGATAATGAGGAAAGTCTAATTATAACTGGACGTAAAATGCGTTCTATCCATAGGCTTCGAAATAAACTTTTAGGTTCTATTCAAAAGAAACTTAGTAAATGTAGTAAAGGGTCAAGAAGATGGAAAAAGCTACTTAAAGCTAAGAAATATATATTATCAAAATCAGATAATCAACTTAAAGATTGTTTACACAAAACATCAAAATATTTTATTGATTGGTGTTCCTTAAATCAAATTAAGGAGATTGCAATTGGTGATATTGAGGGAGTTCAAAGAAACACTAAGAAAAAGAAAAGAAAAATAATTAATCAAAAATTAAGTAATTGGAGTTTTGGTAAGTTACAACAGTATCTAGAGTATAAAGCAAAAGAAAAAGGCATGGTGATTATAAAACAAGAAGAAACATATACAACACAACAATGTCCTTGTTGTGGGAGAAGGAAGAAACCTTCTGGTAGAATATATAAATGCAAGTGTGGATATATTGCACACCGAGATGTGCATGGTGCGTATAATATACTTTCGAAATATAAATACAAAACAATAAAGTATACCACAGGTTTTGCAAATACAACGTATCTACGATTAATATAAACGAAAGTAGTAGAAGGTTAAGAACCGACCCAAAGTAAATATTTGAGAGTGAGTTATAAAAACAACGATTTTAGCCGTAAATATACTAGCAAAACTAGTATATTGCTGTAGTTATAATTCTTTCGGAAAAATAGAATCTCCCTCTTCAAGCTTTGCTAAGAGGGAGAGGGTTCAAT
>JBOFNI010000326.1:0-1368 GCA_051658845.1 Brevinema sp.
TCACGAGAGTATGGATTTTCAAGCCCTCTTAATAGAGATAATATCGACCAAATTAGAAAAAATATCTCCGAACTTCAAGCTCAAATCTATATGCAAGAATCGACGATTATTTCTTTAGAAAACGAAATAAAAAGTAAAACACAACTGCTTGAAGAAGAAAAAGAACAATCTTTAGTATTACGAGAGCAGTTTGATAAACTACAATCACAGCAAGGGGTAATCAGTAATACCAAACAAGAATTACAGATAAAAATTCAGTTCTTGGAACAAGAAATCAGATCCGGTGAGAAAGAGTATAAACAAATTATAGAAGATTTAAAAGAATGTGATAAGAAAGTTCTTCAAAATATGGATCTGAACGCATTAAAAGATTTTCAATTCCGTACTACCGATCGTAAGGAAGAACTCCTCAATATCCTTGATAGAATGGATCACTTAATTCAAGGGGGAGAGCTTATCCCTCAAGAACTTTTTGTACAGTTTAGAGATTTATTTACCGTACATGATAATGAATACAGTCGTCTTTTGGAAGGTGTATTTGGAGAAGGATTTGCTGAGAAAATAATGTTTTCGGATCAATTGGATTATAAAACAGAGTCGCTAGAAAAATTAAGGGAAACCCTTGTTCAATTCCGAGAACAGTTTGATACGATTGCAAGTCAGGAAAGAGAGAGTTTTCAAAAAACAGCTGAATTTGAACTATTATATAAAAACTCCGAAAAAGAATCTCTCAAACTAGAAAAAAATATTACCTATCTATCACAGCAACTTACTCAAGCACAAACGGTCTTTGAATTAGAAAAATCCCAAATGCAAACGAATCATAGCAAACTAGAAAAAATGGAAAAAATTGTTTCGGATTATGATTTAGAATTGTCGGAAATCCGTCAACAGAGCTATCAATATCAAGAAGAATTTTCCAATGCACGGATTAATTTCAACAGTATGGAAACACAGACAAAATCGCTGTTGAAAGATATAAAATCTTTAGAAGAACGGATTAGTGATTATAAACGTCAAATAGAAACAATGGATTACGATAAAAATCAATGCCAAAAAACCATAACCCTTCTTCAAGAAGAAATTGAAGATCTATTGGCAGAACAGGATGAGCTGAACCCTTCCTTAGCAGGTTTAAAAAAAGAAATGGAACAGCATTTTCATGATATTGCCGATCTTCGACAGGCAAAAAAAGTATTGGAACAGATGCATAAAGACGGTATCGAACAATATACCAAATTACGGATGAGAGAAAGTGAAATTGAAGGCTCCTTATCGGAACGGAAAGAAAGTTTTGAAGCAATTAAAAATACGATACAGGAACAATTTGGAATGAATCATCAGGATATTGTTTTAGAAAAAGAAGAA
>JBOFNI010000327.1:0-5000 GCA_051658845.1 Brevinema sp.
CACACCTCCTTGTGGTCTTAAATAAAAATTATAAAAAGGATAAATTAATGAGCTTTAAAACAACCTATACTAAAGCTCCAGAGATTTCCCGTAAATGGTGTGTTATTGACGCCAAAGGTAAACCTCTTGGACGCATTGCCGCAGAAGCGTCTCGTATTCTTCAAGGCAAGCATAAAGCTTCTTTCACTCCCCATGTTGATGACGGAGATTTTGTCGTAATTATCAACGCTTACCAGTTCATTCTTACCGGAAGGAAAGAAAATACAAAAGTATACAAAAGACATACTGGTTATATGGGTGGATTAAAAGAACTTTCCCACAAACAAATGATGGCAAAAAAACCTTGGTTTCCTTTGGAAAAAGCGGTTAAAGCAATGCTCCCAAAAAATCGTCTTGCACGCCGTATGTTTAAAAAACTTATTATTGTTGAAGGATCAGAGTTCAACAATGCACATGGTGGATTAATCGTCCAACATGAATTTTAAGGAGAAACAGCATGAAAAAAGATACCCGTATTTATGCTACAGGACGTCGTAAGACTAGTGTTGCTCGTATTTTTCTTTCTCCTAATGGGAAAGGATCATTTACCGTCAATAAAAAAGAATGTACCGAATATTTTCCGGAGTTTTTTCGAGATCAGATCTTTGAAATCTTCACTCTTACCGAAACCAAAAGTCAATTTGATATCTTTTGCACCGTAAAAGGTGGAGGAGTCAACGGTCAAGCAGAAGCGATTCGTCATGGGATTGCTAGAGCATTAAACGATTTAGATCGAGATAAGTACCGTCCTATTCTAAAAGCCAAAGGATTTCTTACAAGAGATGATCGAATGGTAGAACGTAAAAAATACGGTCTCCGTAAATCACGTAAAAAAGAGCAATACTCAAAAAGATAATTTTATACTATTACGAAAAATATTTTCGTTATGGTCTCTTCAAAAAGAAAATTTTCTTACACAATGAATAGTAACACAAAAATCAAGAGCCTGTTTTAACAGGCTCTTGATTTTTTCTGATCTAATTTTTATATAAATCCAACAAATTTTATGATACCAAATAAAATTTTGTCTTTTTAATCCTAAAAAAATAGATTAGTTAGTATAAAAATTAAGATATTTCGAGATATATTTGGAATAATAATCCAAATTTTTCTTGACATAATAATGATAGCTCTAATATAATATAGAAATTAAATTATTAATTATTAGGAGAAAAATAATGAAATTTATACTAAGTATCTTACTACTATTAGGGTCTTGTACCTTAGCAGAGAATATTAAAGAAGAAGAGGGTAAAGACTATTGTAGTTCATATTCTCCAGATCCTGTAGAATACTATGATTCTGCCACCTTACAACGTCTAGAAGATTTTTATTGGACAGATTCGATTGATTACAATTATTTACGTGCTATATATAAGGGTAATTTGGACTTACGAAGTGCAGAATCTGTAAAATTACATTGGGAAAAAGCAAGAGGACTTGCGTTGACAGAATGGGAATTCCAAAAAGAAGAAAGAGGATGGACTGGTTTTGGATTATCAACAAGACCGAGAATGGTAATAGATGATAAGAATACTAAATTTTATCGCTATTATGAGTTTTTGGTTTTGGATAATGATGTGATCAAAGGATCCATATTAATTCCAATGTATAAGAAAACGGAGAATTTTTTTACTACTGAAGTTAGAGTTTATTATAGAGATCAAATAACCTTTGAAAGTTTTCCAACAAAATGGGGCGAATTTGCAGCTTCTCAATTTCCCGAAATAAAGATAGAAAAGGGAAGTAATGTTGATTTGATGTTTGATGAAATTTATGATGATATTTTGAGATACAACGAGATCACGGAGTATGATATTTATTATAAGCAAATCAGTGAAGAATTGACAAATAAAAATTTACTACCAGTTCAAGGTGTATCAAAAACAGAGATTTCCAATCGGATTAAACAAGAAACTCAAATTAAATTTTCTAATAATATAGCAACAAATTATTTTCAGGGCTGGAAGACTGTTATGTCTAATGTTGGCGGTGGTGGATGTGGTACCGGTGTAGGTTGTGGCGGTAATACGGCATATCCTGTGATCGTTATTACCTCGAAAGAAAATAAAGAGCGAGAAGAGAGATCAAAAAAAGTATTCGCATTAAAAGAAGAAGAAATACTTGTAAGAGAGCAAGAAAAATATTATCAAGCAATAGAAAATGATATTAATGCAAATATTGCGAGACAAATGACTGATGAAAACTTTGAAAAAACAAGACAAATACGACGAAAAGATTTCTTAGATCAAACAAAGGTAGCCTATGAGAAATCGGTATATATATGGAATACAAATTTTTTAATAGAAATGGGATATAATGAAGCTCAGCAAGAGATAGCCGATGGGTATTCGATCTTGTTTTGGGACGAATTAGAAAGAGAAAATAGAGCTAGAATAGCAGCGATTGGTGTAGGGGCTCTTACTGGAGGTATAGGAAATATTGCTTTTCAACTTTCCTCTGGAGTTTCACTGGAAGATATAGATTTTCAGCAGGTATTTTCTCAAGCTTTGTTAGGAGGAGCTATAGGAGGGCTTTTACCTGCTGCATCCGTTGTAGGTACAACAATTATTGCTTCAACCCTAGTAAAAGAATTAGTTATTACTGTTTCTGCTGCTATTGTAGGAGGAACAGTAAAAGGTACAACAGACTTACCGTTTATAGGAGAAGTTATAAATAACTATATGCTTATGTTTACAGGTGCTAATGGTGCTATCACAGCGGTAGTTTCTGATTTAATGCTGGTGGTAGAAGAAGTCTCTAAGCAATATAAACAGCAAAAAATTACTAAACATTTATCTGAACAGATAATAGAAAATCCAAGTGGAATAGTAGAGAAAGCCGAAATGCCTCCATCTACACCGGGAGGAGGTAGTGCTAGTGGGGGAGCTAACGACAGTGGACCTGGTGGGCCAAATTGGAATGGTGGAAATTCCTCTGGAGGGTCAAATGGGAATGGTGGAAATTCCTCTGGAGGGTCGACGACTGGTAACTGTACTAATTCTAATCATAGTGATTCCAATTCTGGTGGACATAATTATGGGAGAAATATCGATGATCTTTGTATCTATGAGGAACTTTAGTAAATAGTTGAGGATCAAGACAGATGTTTACAAAGATTAAAGAAATATTGATCATGATTATCGGAATATCTATATTGGTTTTTTTTACAGTTGCTTTTGTATATGCTTTGTGGCTCCAAAACTTAATAATAGAGACTGTTTGGGTCATTTTATTCTTAATAGTGGGGGCTCATTATCTTTATACGATGGGGAATCAAAGTATCTTTTATGGATATTTTCAATCTTGGGAATGGAAACCGGCTTGGAAAGACAATAATTTAAGAAGAATGGCAGGGGAACATCAACACATTATTAAAAGTTCGTTAATTAATTTTGTTGTAGTACTATCTTTAGTGATAGGCGTTGTTTATACTTTGTATCATTATCAACTATTGCTCTTTTATCCTTTTGATCGTATCGATTGGTTTGACCAAGAGGGAATGTATGCTATGATGATAGATCGCTGGACACTTCCTGCCTATTGGCTGATTCTCCTAGGATTTCCTTTTTATTTTTTTGGGACGCTTATCTATTATTCGAGATACTTGTATACGATACCCAAAAAAGCTCCTTTTGCTTTAGAGAGTAGAAAAACAATGTTTGAAAAATATCCCCATTTTTTTTCGAGTAGAAATACATATATTTTTTTTCTTATAGCTTTTATTATTCTGGGTTATTCTATTTTTAGCACGCCCGTTCATCTTTCGTTGTCAGGAGGTGGTAGATTTCCTCCAATAACAATACCTTTTGTAGTAGTATTGGGAATACCTTTCTATGGATTTAAATATCATATTAAGTGGCTTGCCTATGGGGGGATCTTTATCTTTCTCACTTGGCTTTTATGGTTGTTGGTCGTTTATATTTCTTATCCTAAAGAATATGCTTTCGTGGTAACAGCGATATTAAAATGGATTATTCCTCTTGCTTTAATAGGGACAGTACTGATTATTGGTCTGTGTTTTGGAGTGCTATTGTGGAGTTGGTGCTTCAGGAAGAAGGATGTGGATCATGAGGAATATGATGAATTTAATAAGAAAATGAAACCATGGCTAGGCTTTAACGGACGCTTTGTTTCGGAGAGTTTTATTAATGGTGAATTACCGACTCTTGAGGAGTTGTATCTCCAAACGTATCCTAAGAAAAAATATTTGTTTTGGGTGGAATATTTCTTTGCAAACATGCTCAATCAAAATGTCAAAACCTTATTACAACAGAAAAAACTATTATGGTTTAAGTTTTTATTTAATTTGTCGGCTGCTATAGATATTGCTAATTATTATGAAGTATCGTTGTTTGAAGATATGTTTGAAGAAAAGAAAAGTAAGAAGCTTTTAGAGGTGCAGGAGACAGTAGAAAAAAGTAGAATAGAAGATATAGAAGGGGATGTGTTTTTGAACTTAGAGCTTGAAGGAGTAGAAAATCAAGCTCCTAGTATTTGGCTACCGTTTTATGTGAGTGGTATTATTTATTTGAATGTTGTCCCATATTTTTTGGTCTATAATACGATTATGTTGGTGGTGTTTACAAAATTAGCAGATATACTGACCGTAATGTTGCCGGTATTTGGTGCTGTATTACATGGTTGGATAGGGTTACAGATATTAATTATTGTAGGTTTCTTATTTTCGATTTTTTCAAATAATGTAGGGGTGTGGCTTTCTTGGAAGAAGTATTATCGCTTGAAAGAAGAAGAGGATACTATGTTTTTTGCGATCTTTAAGCAGAGGATTTTGTATCAATATATTTATGAATATATAAAAACGGATATGGGAGAAGTGGTTACGAATAATTATAAATTAGGGTATTACCCCCAAATGAATATAGAAATCATAGATCGTATTGCAAAAGAATTATCGCCAAACAACTATGCTTTGTATAATAAGGCTTTTCCTTTGTATA
>JBOFNI010000328.1:0-1076 GCA_051658845.1 Brevinema sp.
TGAATTGTCTGAAAAAGATATGAACACGATTAAAACTCTCGATCTTAACGAAAGTTTATTTTTCTCGCATCGTGATCCTGAGACAGTAAAAAGACTTAGTTCATATAAAATTCATTAAATAGAAGTTTCTTATAAAAAATAGTTCTATTGCAAGGAATGAGGAAATTATGTCTCGTCCTTCTTCTGTAAACACGGATTTTGGTTATAGTATCGGACGTTAATTTGCGACCTTATTAATGATAAACAGCTCTTATAAAAGGGCTGTTTTTTTGATTATACTATTGCAATTTTAATATTATTGTGTATAATAATAAAAACGATATTTAATCGTTGAAAGACATTTATAGGAGATATGATGAAAAAAATAATTATTTTATCATTAATGTTTATGGCAAGCTGTTCGGTTTCCGAGCCAGGGAATCCACTAGGGATCGGTTCCAAGCCACATTTTTCCTATCTTGTTCCCAAATCGGATTATGTGATTTATTCTGATTGTGCGACAATACCGACCTTATATTCGGCACTTCATATGGTGACTCATACCAAAGAGAGCTATATCTTTATGGGACGTGCTGGAACTTTAGATACGAAAGAGTTCCCTACACACGTTAATAGTGTTGCTAATGTTGAAGCGATGAGGGAAAAAATTGCGGAACTTAATCGCAATAATCCAAAAGCAACGTTTACATTATACATGAATGATCTTCGTGTTGCTAAAATATTTAAATATTTTTATTCCCAAGGGATTACTGAAGATCGGGTAACAGCAGTGATGTTGAGTGATGGGACTGGGACCTATGCTCAATGGAAAAACGAATTTGGTAAACATTCAGGATGGATTTTTTGGCAAAATGCACAAGATACCTATAAAAAAGCTTTAAGGGATTCTAAAAATCTTGATATTAACTCATTGTGGCAAGGGGACAATAAAGGTGTATTTTTAACAGCTCCTGCTATTGCTAAGAATACAGTAATATGGATGCAATGGCCGGAATTACTGGTTTCCGATAGTGGTGATTTGAAAAATTACCTTAATCAAAATGGAAGTCGTTATTATAAAGTCGATCCTTTAGAGT
>JBOFNI010000329.1:0-1381 GCA_051658845.1 Brevinema sp.
GATCGAAACCATCCTCTGCTAGTTGGCTTCTTGTTTAGTGATTTGCAGCATATATAAAACTAGCCAGCACCTCATAACAACCATAGACTTTGATGTTGTGTTAATTAACAAAGTACCTGAAATGAGCCAAAACTTTCTCACCCAGAGGTTATTGCAAAAATGCCACCAGATTTAAAGGCCTGTGGTGAACTAGCTCTGATGAAATGTTTGCAGGAGGAATATACAAGTAAGCTTCACCAAAAACATCTCAATGGCAGCTGTGGGATTTGAACCCACGCCTCCGAAGAGACTGGAGCCTTAATCCAGCGCCTTAGACCGCTCGGCCACGCTACCCACAGCAACGGCAGCTGATGCCTGTAGGGTGGTGATAGGCATGTGCTCTGGCAGGAGATCTTAATTACAGAGTTCTGAGCTTCACCAAAAAGAGTTCACTAGCAGGATTTAAACCAACACGTCGGAAATGACTGGAACTTTTTCTTTAAAAGATTATTTTAACTAAGACATAAGTGAGGAGAGAAATGTTTACTTACCTTTCATAGTATTTTGATCCTTTTCAAGAAGAAGAGTGTGATCAGTTGTGTCAAATTCTGCAATTTGCTTTAGCAAAAGCAGCAAGGAGATGCCACCATGATGAGAGGTGAGTACTAGGACACAGCTGTTTGTGTATTTTAAAACATTTCAAAATATTGAACCAAGGATATATAAATATCTCTGCCATAACTGTCAGATGCTGCAAGAGGATTAAACATAGATTTTACTGTTTCCATCAGAGCAGGAGTGAATGGGCACTCAATTTCTGGAACTTGAATTCCAACATCATCATCCACACTGTCGAATGTCTCCCAGTTTGTTCCAAACAATTCCATATTCTGAAATATAATGAAAACAAATTACTTTATACCCGAGGCAAACTGTCAAATTGTGTTTTTGCCAATGCAAGAGAGAAAAAACAAACCTGCATATTCTCTTCATCGTCATCAGATAAGTTGTGCATGTGTCCCATTATCCACAGCTGGTTAGGAGCGAGTCCACTTTCAGACTGTATTGGATGATTGTCCCAGCCTTCAGAGAAAGTGTGGAGGTCACGCTCCAGACGTGGGAGAAACACGTAATGTGCACAGAACACATGAAGGGAATCTGACAAATCCAACAAGCCATCCTCCTCAAGGCTGTGAAGTATTTTGTAATACAGCTGAGTTACACTGATCCAGACATCTCGCCATAGGCGTTCGATTCTAGATCATACAAAATGTACCAGTTAACAATAAATTAAACAGATCCTTACTTATTAAAATTTACTATAAATATGCACTTAATATTACCTTTGGTTATGTACGCTCTTCCCAGAAATGAAGCTTCCTCTTCCGGTCCCTTTCACTCG
>JBOFNI010000330.1:0-3628 GCA_051658845.1 Brevinema sp.
TCTATCCAGCTGAGCTACAGGCACAACCTCATCATCTTACTTCGGGGTAGTAGGATTCGAACCTACGGCCCCCTGTTCCCAAAACAGGTGCGCTAACCGAACTGCGCTATACCCCGTAAAATAGTAATATATTATAACGTTTTTCTTTTATTTTGTCAAGCACTATTTAAATATTTTTTTATTCAAAGGAATTGGAAAATTTATATTCCCAAGTTTTGACATTCCGTAATAATTGCTCAAAACGATATATTTGATCTTTTGTAGGAATCGGACTAATCGGTAAGGTCTCAGGATTACTTTGTAAAATCTGTAATCGTGAATTCTGTATATCGATAATAGCTCCCCAAAGTCTTGTTACTTGCGATGTTACTCCACCTATTTCAACTGTATCAGCAAAACTATAAATCGGCATAGTAGTTGTAATATTTGTTTCAAAAGTTAATTCTAATTCTTTTACCATATTCTCAACATCCTCAGTCGTAAAATCGGTAATCTCCATAATCGCATTACGATTAGGAATACCATTAGTAGCTGTTACTACATTAAGAATATTAATATACTGCTGATAATCTGGAGTTTTCATAATAGGGCTCAATTCTTGTAAGAGATACATCCCCGGACTACGGATCACAATACCTTCCAGTATTTGCTGTTCTCCTGTAATATCATGGGTAAATTGTACGGCATTCACTGCTTGTACCCGATTTTTTTGAACCGAGATACTAATTTTATCAGGATTTTTTTGATGAAACAGAACGGCAATATAATTACCGTTATCGGGATGTTCACCCTCTAAACGAAAGGAAACGATATCCCCGTCTTCGACTCCGTCTTTAAGCATATATAACGAATTTATAGATGATCCATCCACTACATTTTTAGTTATAATAAATACCGACTCATCTTCTGCAAAAAATATAAACGATTTTTTTATCGAAACCTGAAATATTCGCCCACTTATTGAAGTAAAAATCGTTGGTGATATTGATTGTTCTAACTCAATACCAAGAGGACATCTTGTACAAAACAAGAAAGTTAATAACATCATTTTTTTCATGATCATTCCTTATCTAAGAAATAGAAATATAATACTATATATCGTTAAATATCATATAAATATTAGAGTCCTGATCTTATTATTAGAGCTTAATTTTTATATCTCTAAAATATAAATCGGAAAATTTATCATATTCTCTTATATATTATAACATAATTTTTATTTTTTGCCAATCAATTTTTTTCATATATTTATCTTATAGAACTCTCTTTAAAAATAACTTGAGTATACAATAGAAACAATATTTTCAAATATTATTAGTTTATTTCACTAATACCATTAAATTATCTTTTCTTTATCTTAACGTTATAAAACAAAAATACCGAAAAAAAACTTATATCTATTAAAATATAGTCTGATTTTCTATATCAATTATCCATTGATATTCTAATTCCCAACTGTAGATTTTAAGTAATAAACTGGTCTAATATCAATATGAGGTTTGTATGAATATATATTTAGAATTACTGGCACGAATTTCTTTTGCTGTATTTGCTGGGGGATTAATAGGCTGGGAACGAAAAATCCGTGGAAAACCCGTAGGCATAATTACCAATACCCTTGTTTGCGTAGGAGCAACAATTCTTGCTATCTATCAACAACTCTCTTATGCAGGCTTAGAAATTTATGGATTTCAATTATCCATCCCAGAAGCCGGTGGAAACAATAACGGTCGTATTGTAGCACAGATTGTTTCAGGCATCGGATTTTTAGGTGCTGGAACAATTATGAGAGATCGTCATTCTGATGCAGTATCCGGTATTACCACAGCGGCAACCTTATGGATTATGGCTTGTTTAGGTATTGTAATTGGATCCGGCTATTGGTTTTTATCGCTAAGCAGTGTTATTACTATTGCGATGATTCTATTTTTCGGGAAGAGGGTTGTCAGCCGTGTCTTAGATCATAAAAGTTTGGTTACTTTTCATATTGTTTACGACAAAGAATTGGATTTATACGACCTTTTTCGATCTTTTGGCTTAAAGTTTAGTAATAAGCAAACAATCAAAATCAAAAAAACAGAGAATAATACTCTATTACATACGATTCAATTAAAGGTTTTTATTCCTGATTATATTAATTTAGATAAAATGGTTCTAGAAATTCGAGATAATAAAATGATCCATGAATGTAGTATCTTACACTATCATCCCAAAAAGATAAAACAATCTACAACAAAAAACACATCCTAAAACATCTAAGCTATTAAAATTATTAAGCAACTCTTTAAATTAACAGACTCCAATCCAAAAGCACTAACCTCTTATATTTTAATCTATTATTTATTTGTTAAAAACATATAATAGTTGCTAATATTTTGGAGTTGCATTTCTACTCCTAGTGCTAGAGCGTCTTCATCAATATCAAAATATTCAGTATGTCCACCACACATAATATTTTTCTTTTTATTCGCTGTCCCCAAATAAAAAAAAGCACCTTCACACTCTTGGACAAAATAAGCAAAATCTTCAACACCCATATTCGCCTGTTTTTTGATAAAGACATTATCTTTACCTAAGATCGTTTCCCCACTCCATCGAATAATATCAACAATAGGATCATGATTAATTAAAGAAGTGTAACCGGACTTTCTAAAGTAGACTCCCTTACCGCCAAACATTTTTGCCGTAGAAATAACAATCTCTTCCACTCTAGTATTAATATACTCTCTAATTTTAGGATCTAAGGTTCGGATTGTTCCTTCAAGTTTAACATAATCGGCAATAACATTTCGAGCAGTTCCACCATGAATCATCCCTAGCGAAAGCACAGCTGAAGAGCGTCCATCAATATTACGAGAAATAATCGTTTGAAGATTTTGAATAACAGCAGCAGCCATTACGATAGTATCAACTCCTTCTGCTGGATAAGCACCATGCCCTTTTTTACCGAATAATTCTATAGTAATCATATCAGAAGAAGCATTCATCACTCCATATTTAATCGCTATTTGACCTACAGGTAAAGTCGAATCTACATGAAGACCTAATACTCCCTGTACTCCTTCTAAGACTCCTTCTTCGATCATTGGAAGAGCACCACCATCCGTTTCT
The DNA here is from genome assembly GCA_051658845.1 of Brevinema sp. GTDB lineage: Bacteria > Spirochaetota > Brevinematia > Brevinematales > Brevinemataceae > Brevinema_A. Next base: position 3,112 of record JBOFNI010000330.1, read on the forward strand.
TCTGCAGGCTGGAACATCACACGAATATTACAAGGGGGCTGATATCGTGATAATATATGAGCAACTCCCAATAGAATCGTTGTATGGGCATCATGGCCACATGCGTGCATTTTACCTGATACCTTTGAAGTATAAGAACACTCTTTTTGATCTTGGATCGGTAAAGCATCAATATCTGCTCTTAAGGCAAGTGTAATAGTGGAATCTTTACCCACAATATCAGCAACTACACCAGTTTTTACTATCGATTTAGGAATTAAGCCGAAGCTTTCTAAATATTCTTTAATTTTTTTGGAAGTTCGATATTCTTCATAACCCAATTCCGGATATTGATGAAAATCTCTTCGGACATCAATAAGCCACTGTTTAATTTGAGTGATCTGATCTTTATACATTATTGAACCACCTGATCAATGATTTCTATCGTACAACTATGAAGGTCAATACGAACATTTCCCCCAAAAGGAATAGTAATCATTGGATGACAGTGTCCACAAGGAACACCACTAATAATAGG
>JBOFNI010000331.1:0-1265 GCA_051658845.1 Brevinema sp.
TCTTCCCCCGCATACTTCTCCGACAATGACCTTATTACTTTGGACTGAGCGCTGGGTGTCTCCTTCTTTTCCTTCAATAAACAATTGTATCTAATCGTACCCTCCTTTTTTCGTCTGTCCTTGTGTGTAATCATTTTCAGTGTTTTTAACCTACACAGACATTTTACTTGTTCACATGAATTTTACCATTGTGCTCAGTGCTGGAGATTAATTAATTTTTTATATTTTTTCAGTGCTATAAAGTAACTTTTTTATATTTTTATATACGTTCTACTGGTGTTTTTTCACAGAGACAAGAGTGCTAACTATAAGTCACACCTGTAATTAAAGCGTTCGTACCTTGCTCTCTACATAACTTTTTTGTGCAGTCATCATACATTGCTGCTTTTTTCATTATTATTATTATTATTTTATGCGCATACATAATTATTCCACGACACATGCCCCACACTTGGTTAAAGGAAGGACCTTCTGGTGATTTGGTAACAATGTTGTGAATACCTCACAGTTAGCTAGACTGCATAAAAACTAGTTGCCTCTGATCAAATGTCCTATATGCATTTGGCTGCATTTCACCCAAGTCATCTTAGCAGTAAAATCTCTAGGATAAGGCACATGCGCTGGCCAGGAATCGAACCCGATTAACGGCTTGGAAGGCAGCTATGCTTACCACTATACCACCAACACATGGAGCCAGGCCAAAGGAATCTTAAATTTCCCAAATCTCCCTAATTTAAGGCTTTGCGTTGAATAAGACCAGATGTATGTATGAAGTTAGAATTTTACCCAAGGAAACAGTTTCTGTAGTGTAGTGATTATCGCGTTCGCCTAACACGCGAAAGGTCCCCGGTTCGAAACCGGGCAGAAACATGCTGGAATTTTTGATATTTGCTTTGTTATGTGTCCTCTTTGGATATTACTAAGACTCACTATGTATTAAAAAGAAAACATTGCTGCCAAAGTGATTTGGTAACAATATTGTTAATACCTCACAGTTAGCTAGACTGAATAAAAAGTAGTTGCCTCTGATCAAATATCCTATATGCAATTGGCTGCAATTCATCAATTGAATACAAAAGAAAAGTAGAAAGCCTCCAGTGAAGCATGCCCCACACTTGATTAAAGCAAGGACCTGCTGGTGATTTGGTAACAATATTGTGAATACCTCACAGTTAGCTAGACTGCATAAAAACTAGTTGCCTCTGATCAAATGTCCTATATACAATTGGCTGCAATTCACCCAAGTCATCTTAGCAGTAAAATCT
>JBOFNI010000332.1:0-10117 GCA_051658845.1 Brevinema sp.
CAAAAGGTTCAATATACGATTCAAACATCGCTGCCATTAATGCGTAAACAATAAAAATAGCAAGAAGGAAAGCCATAAAGATCGAAGTAAATCCTTTTTGGGTATCTTCATAATCTCCTTTAAAAACAATCCTTGTCCCAGGTGGAATAAACATTTTGTTAGCAATTTCCGCTTGAATATCTCTTACTGCCCCTAAAACATCTTTAACATATTTACCAGTTAAAGACGCACGAAGATCAAGAGCCCGAACAGAATCAGAACGTCTAATATCTCTCGGACCTTCCTGCTGTTGAATATCAACAAGAGCACTTAAGGGAATAGTGGTATTTTGTTTTAAAACAACTTGAAAGTTTCTTAATGCTTCTAAAGACATTCTGTCCTGTTCCCTAATCCGAACTCTAATATCAATATCATTACCCATTGTTCCCATAATTTGAGAAGCATTTCTCCCACCAAATGATGTTTGAATAATCCGAAACAATTCTCTCGGTGTCATTCCTGCTCGCACAAGAGCCACACGATCAGGAATTAGGGCGACTTCCATGACTTGATCTTCAGAGGTATTTCTAGGATTACGGATTCCCTGCATATTGTTAAGTAGGTCAAGTACTTTTTCGGCAACATTGTGAGATCGTGCTAAATCATTGCCTTGAATTTCCATTTGTATCGATTCCCCACGAGATCGTCGATACCCTCCACCCATATTAATAAAGTTTTTAACAGGATAGCCTTGTAGAATGGGGCGAATCCCTTCAACAATCGTCCCAACAGATTCTGATCGTTGATTCGCAGGAATCAATTTAATCCGCATTCGGGAACGATGTTCAAAAATAGCCGAAGCCCTCTCCCAATTTAATTTTACTTGTAGATTGATTAATTCAGCTTTATCTCCTAAATACATTTTGATATCTTTTAAAATTTCTCGAGATATTTTCCTGTTTTCTTCATAGCGAGTACCCACAGGGTAGGTAAGGCTAATAATAATCGAACTGTCATCACCTGCAGGATAAGACTCTTTATCCATAATACGAATAAAAAACAATGATCCTAAGGTAACCGTCAACAACGATCCTAAAACAACTAATTTTTTACGTCTTAATGCCCAAGCCAACATCCCTTCATATACACGGTCTCCTTTAGACAGAATCCGTTGATTCCAAGACTCCTTAGGACTATCCGTAGTTTTTAAAAGGGAAGACAACATCGGAATCATTGTAATAGAAACAACGAGAGAAACGAGTAATCCGGAAACAACCGTAATAACCAAATCTCTAAAGAGCTGTGCCATCATTCCTTCTAAAAATAAAATTGGGGCAAAAACTGCTATTGTCGTAAATGTAGAAGTCGTAATCGCCAAGCCGACTTCCTTAGCACCTTCTATAGAAGCCGCATATCTTCCATAGCCTTCTTTACGATGGCGAAAGATATTTTCTAAAACGACAATCGAAGAATCCACCATCATCCCAATTGCAAGGGTAAGTCCCGCTAACGATATCGTATTAAAAGTTGTCCCTGTAAAATACATTGCTAGAAAAGAAATAACAATAGAAGAAGGAATAGAAATAGCAATCACTAATAAAGAACGCCATTCCCATAAGTAAAAAAGGATTACTAATAACGCAAAGAATCCCCCTTGAAGTCCAGCATCAATCAATCCTCGAATCGCTCTACGAATATCCTCAGCATTATTATACATTTCAATGATATGAACATTAGGAGGGAGTGTAGGAGCTAATTCTTTTAGGTATTGTTGAACCGCTTCTTCAACAGCAACTGTGTTTGCTTCTGATGTTTTTACAATCTCAAAGGTTACGGAAGCACGTCCGACTTCTTGCTCACTCTCATCAGCAATATTAGGAGTGGTAACATAAGTAATACCATTATCTTCGTTTGCTCCATAATAAATTTCCGCAATATCTTTTAAAAAGATAGGAACACCAGCACGATTTGCAACAACAATATTCTTAAATCCTTCCAAATTTTGAATTTCACCATCCGTACGGACACCAATTCGATAAGAACCTTGATATACATAACCACCAGCTACGGTAATATTATTATCACTAACGGTACTGGCAATATCTTCCGCATTAAGATTGTAAGCTTGTAAACGATTTTGATTTAATTCAATATGGATTTCTGTCTGGACACCACCGGATATATCAACTTGACCGACTCCGGAAATACTCTCAAGATTTTTTTTAATATAATTTTCTGCAAAATCATAAGCTGTTGCTTGATCGTCAATCCCAACAATCATAAATCCCAGTACAGGAGTATCGTCATTAGAAAATTTAGAAATACGGACTGATTTAACTTCACTAGGGAGATAACCTCGAACCATATCGATTTTCTCACGAACTTGGAAAACAGCCTGATCCAAATCGGTACCCCAATAGTACTGAATCCGAATTAAAGAACTTCCTTCACGAGAAGTTGAAGTAATACATTCTACGCCCTCCAAAATAGAAAAGGCATCTTCTAAAACTTTTGTAATAGCAGATTCTACCTGTTCCGGCCCAGCTCCCGCATAAGCAGCACTTACGGATAACACAGGAGATTCAATTTGTGGCATAATATCAACAGGGAGACGGAAAGAAGCTAATACGCCTAAGAAGATCAGCGTGATTAATGCCATTGAGACGGCTATGGGTTTTTTAACGGATGTTTCTATCAAAGACATGTTCTTATACCCTATACTGAAAATGACTATTAATTATTTATCTATGATTAAAATTCTAGGATTTATCCTTTTTTAGTGCTATTGGTCTTCTCGGATAATATAAGGGAAACGTTTTCGGATTCCAGCATAAGCAGTTGGAACGACTAAAAGCGTAAATACTGTCGACATCATTAAGCCTCCAATCACAGAAGTAGCTAGTGGGGCATAGGTATCCCCGCCTTCACCCAATCCTAAGGCCATTGGAAACATTCCTAAAATCGTCGTAAAAGTTGTCATACAAACAGGACGAATACGACGTACCCCAGCAATAACAGCTGCCTTATCAATATCGATACGCTGTGCTAGAAGTTGATTCATATAGTCGATTAACACAATTCCATTGTTAATCACGATCCCAACCAAAATCACAATCCCAATTGCAGAATATACATTGAGAGAATGCCCTGTTAAGAAAAGTAGAATCATTGAACCTAATGCTCCAAAAGGTACAGCGATCATAATCACGAAAGGAGCAATATAAGATTCAAACTGTGCTGCCATCAAAGCATACACGACAAAAATAGCGACAAAAAATGCTGCCAATAATGCTATCATACTTTCTTGAGTTTCTTCATAGTCGCCTTTAAAAACAACTCTAATACCAGAAGGAATAAACATCTTATCAGCAATTACTTGTTGAATAGCATCAACTGCACCGGTAATATTTTTTGAATAAATTCCACTCGTTCCGGCTTTTATTTCTAACATTCGTGTTGAATCTGCACGCTCAATCTCCGAAGGTCCCAATCGTTGTTCGGCATCAACCAAGGTTCTAAAAGGAACAAAAGAGCCATTCGGAGTAGGAATATTTAAATTAAGTAAAGAATCTACAGATAAACGATCTTGTTCTTGAACCCGTACACGCACATCAATATCTGTACCGGTAGGACTAAGGACAGTTGTCGCCATTCGTCCACCAAAAGCCGTACGAATCATATTAAACAAGCCCATAGGAGATAAACCAGCTTTTGCTAATGCAATCCGATCAGGACGTAAAACCACTTCCGGAACACCCCCATCAGCAGTATTTCTAGGATTTTCGATCCCTTCAATTCCACTCATTAAGGTAATTAATTGTTCCGTTGTTTTACCGGCTAATTCCAAATCGTTTCCTTGAACCTGAATAACAATTGGTTCTCCTCCTGTTCGACCACCAGCTCCACCACCAAGCTGAATATAACTTTTCATTGGATATTTATCTAAAATTTGCTGTACTCCGGTAGAAATATCATTTAAGGTTCGTTGTCTTTCCCCACGAGGAACAAGACTAACCCTCATATCGGACTTATGATCCAATGCAGAACCAAAAAATCCTTTTGAGGTTTTTACTTCCAAACTAATCAACTCTAAATCATCTTCTCCAATATATTCCCGAATCTCTCTCATTACTTCTCGAGAAATTGCGGCATTATATTCATAACGAGTCCCTAAAGGGTACGTAAGATAAATACGAAACTGACCATCATCCGAAACCGGCATATATTCTTTAGGGAGAAGCATTGCTAGTGAGACCATCAGCACTAATACCAATAGATTTCCACCATAAACCACCATTTTTTTATGCTTAATACACCATTCTAAAGCGTGCTTATAAATAATATCTACATCATGGAGAAACTTCTCATTAAAACGCATCTTTTGTGCCTTGCTTGCTGGAATTTCTTCTTCTTCATCTGCTTCAAAGCCTTCCATATGGACTTCTTTAATCAAGATAGAGCAGAGCATAGGAACAAGGGTAACTGAGATTGCCAAGGAAGCCAAGAGACCTACCACAACGGTTACCACCAAATCTTTAAATAACTGTCCCATCAATCCTTCAACAAACAAAATTGGTGCAAAGACGGCAATCGTTGTTAAGGTCGATGCTGTAATTGCCAAACCGACTTCTTGAGCACCGTTAATCGAGGCATTGATTTTTCCCTGCCCCTCAGCCCGATGCCGAAAGATATTTTCTAACACCACAATAGAAGAGTCCACCATCATCCCAATTGCTAAGGTCAATCCTGCCATTGAAATAATATTAAAAGTCGTATCTACGGCGAACATCGCAATAAATGTCGTAATAATAGAAGTCGGTATCGAAAGACCAATCACTAATAGTGATCGCCAATCCCATAAATAGAAGAAAATAACCAATAAGGCAAATAATCCACCTTGTAATGCAGATGTAGAAACGTTAGACATCGACTCGTTAATAGTCTCCGCCGTATTAAATAGTTCTGAAATAACAACCGAAGGAGGCAGGGTTTGTTTTAATTCGACTAATTTTCGCTGAACTAATTTTTCGACTTCTACGGTATTCGCCCCAGATGACTTGGTGATAAAAAGCACCACCGCACCTCTTCCTGCTTTATTTGGAGCTTCATCTTCTATCTCAGGACTGGTAACAAAGAGTAAAGAATTATCCTCTGCTCCTCCGTAAAAGACTTGTGCTACATCTTTAAGAAAAATCGGCGTTCCACCACGATATGTAATCACGATATTTCGGAAATCTTCTAAGGTTTTTAATTCTCCATCCGTACGTACACCAAACTTATAAGTCCCTTGATAGACATAACCACCAGCCGTAGATACATCATTAGCAGAGACAATTTGAGCGATATTTTCGGCATCAAGGTTATACGCTTGTAGACGGTTCTGTTCCAATTCAATATGTACTTCCGACTGGATACCACCGGATACTCGAACAGATCCAACACCAGGGATCTGCTCTAAGGATTTTTTAATTTGATTCTCTGACAAATCATAAGCAGTTGCCAAATCGTCAATTCCTGAAATTAAAATCCCCATAACAGGAATCATATCCGTCGAAAATTTAAAAATCCTTGGAGAATCGACGCCATCCGGTAATCGGGCACGAACAATATCAATCTTTTCACGAACGTTAAACATTGCTTGATCTAAATCGGAACCCCAAGTAAATTCCAAACGAATAGAAGAATTTCCTTCCATAGAGGTGGAAGTAATCTCATCAAGATTTTCTACTGTCGACAATACATTTTCTAAAGTACGTGTTACGGAAACTTCTACTTCTTCCGGACCAGCACCTAAGTAATCTGTTGTAATAGTAAGCATTGGGCTTTCGATATCAGGTAAGAAATCAACGGGAAGTTTAATGGAGGCAAAAATACCTACCGCCATTACAATGAGGAGAAGCATAGACATCGCAACCGGTTTTTTAACCGAAGATTCTATAATAGACATTTTCTATCTTCCTTTATTTTGTTTTTCTTTTTTATTGATCAGCTAGTTCTTCAATTTCTTGATCTTCTTCTTCAATCTCCGGTAAGGGACGAATTGGTGCACCATCACTAAGATATTCCCGTCCAAAAACAATCATTTCTTCCCCTTCGGAAATTCCTGCACCAATCGCTATCTGATCTCGATAGCGAAGAACAACTTCTACCGGTTTTAAAATAGCTGTTTCATTTTCATTAACAAAGATAGCGTCTTGCCCTTCTTTTGTTTTGGCTAAAGCAGATTCAGGAACGACAAACACATTTGTTGCTTCTTCGATAAATACAAAGCTTTCCGCAAAAATTCCAGAAAACAAGGCATGATCTCTATTTTCGATCATAGCACGAACAGTCAAGGATCGGGTATCAGGATTTAAAGATAAATCACGACGAACAATTTTCCCTTCAAAGATCCGATCTGGAACAGCACGAGTCCGAAAATATACAGGCTGCCCAATAATAATTTCTGGTGCATAATTTTCTGGAACTTGAATAGACGCTTCCAGTCTGTTAATATCCCCAACCATTGCAACAGGTGTTCCAATACTAACATCGGCACCCTCAGATACTAAAATCCGAGTCACAACACCGTTTACCGGACTGGTAACAGGAGCAGCAACATAACGAGCTCCAACTTCAAAACGATCAATCGATACGACTGCTTGATTCCTTCGGACGGTATCTCCTTCCAAACGATTAAAACGAAGCACTTTTCCCGTTACCGGAGAAGTAAGAGATACTTCATTTTCCGCTTTTAATTCTCCGTAAAGATCTAAAAATCGTTGTAATGATCCTGCTTCGGCTTTACGGACAAGTACCGTCGTTCTGTTATCTACAGCACGTACTTCTTGTTTTTCTTGAGAAAGATTACGAAAAACCAAAAAGCTAATAATCACTAATACAACCGCAACAATCCCTATCTTTATTTTAGAATTCATCCTATTATGCCCCTTATTCTATCATATTATTGATTTGTATTTTATTAATTTCTTCCAAAAACCCAGGAAGTGTGTTAATTGCTTGCTGAAGAGTTAGCTTAGCATTTAATTCATTATATACGGAAAGTAGTAAATTCCTTTTTGCATCGATATAATCAACTTGAGCTTGATTTAATTCGATAATCGAAATTCGCCCAAAACGATACTGCTCTTGTGCAATTTCTGAAGCTCGGCGTGCTTGTTCTTCACTAATACGAAACGCATCGACACTTTGACTCATCTCTCGAATCGTCAGAAGATTATTTTTTACTTCTATTAATTTTTGCTCTTCTGCATCCAGTAAGGCATATTGAGCTTTCGTAATCTCAGCATCAGCAGCTTTAACACGAGAAGCTACCCCAGTACCCGGAATCCATTCTAAGATAGGAATTTTCAGCGAAGCACCCACCCCATACGATCCGTTATAAGATGATTCCGAGAAATTACCAATAGCAACATCACGCCCCCATGACGGAACATAACTAAAATTAAGATCTACTTTTGGGAGACGCACCGCATTTTGCTGACCTTTTTGACTTCTTGAATTTTGATACGCCGCTCTTAAGGTGGCAAGCATCGTATCGTTCGAAAAAATATATTCTAAAGAATAATTTTCATCAAAGGGAGAAAATTCAATATTCGTTACTTGAAGTAAATCGCCTCTTAATTCAATAAAAATATCCGGTTCGGCAACATAACCGATATAACGATAGAAATCTTCTTTAGAAAATAAACGATTTTTTTCTGCTGTAAAATAAGTAGGCTGCGCGGAATAAAATTGCGATCGGGATAAAGAAACATCAAAATCCGAAACACGTCCGTTTCGATAATTAAGTTCTGCCTGTGCTAATTGATCTCTGAGTTGTCGTAAGCGTTCTAAGGCAACCTTAACTTCTTCTTGCTTGAGAAACTGATCATAATAACGAATAGCAGTTTGGTAAACGATTTCTCTAATTTTATTTGTATACGTATTTTGTAGGTTGAGATAATTCTCTTTGGCAATCCGATAAGAATATAAATTGGCAAATCCATTAAAAATTGTTTTGGATAACACTATCGAAGGCAGAGTCAAGTCCATCTTAAATCCTTCACTTGTCGCAGCAATATCCATAGGATTACTGGAAGTCGTAAATAAATTACGAAAATCAGCATCAGCAGATACTGTTAAATTAGGAACATAAAAATCCTGTATCGATCCCGTATACAAAGATTTAGAACTATCTAGATCCTTTTTTGCCTGAGCTAACTCTAGATTGTTTAATACGGCTAAATCGACTACCTCTTTTAATGTCCATTGATTGGTACGAGAACTTAGCTGTAATCCATAAGGATTATCAAAATTTACCGCTTCTTGAAGAATCATCTCAATATCATAAATCTCCTGATTAGGGAATAAAGACTTGGGAAGATCTTGGGTATATGCAAAAGAGGACAGACAAAAAAATATGACACTATAGAGCCAATATTTAAACATTAAAATCTCCTATTTTTGATTAAAGAATCCAACATATCAATATAATAAGTACAAGAACGTTTGATTCGATTCTTTATTGATTAATATTTTTATATTTTCTACTGTTTTGGAAAAATCTTGTTAGTAATATCGTAATGTATTACTAACTCTTTAAAAAAACGACCCCGCTCTTCATAAGAAACAAATTCATCAAAAGATGTTGCACCAGGGGACAACAGAACAATATCCCCTTCTTGAGCAACTGTCACCGCCTGTAAAACAGCTTCTTCTAAGCTTTTACAGACGATACTTCCCTTCCATGAATCAGCAAGTTCTTCCGCCAACTCACCAAAGACAAAAGCTTTTTTTACCCGATTGGCAATCGTATTACTAATGAGCCGATAATCCAAACCTTTACTTCGCCCTCCCGCAAGAAGGTACACTTTTTGGGGAAAGGACTGTACCGCTAAGGATACCGCTTGAGTTGTAGTCGCCTTGGAATCATTATAAAAACTAATTCCTTGATAGGTGCCCACAAACTCTAGTCGATGCTCTACTCCCTGAAAAGAACAAAGAGCTTCACAAATAGCTTGTTTATCCATTCCTAAAATGATGGCGACAGCAAATACAATCAAGGCATTTTGAATATTATGTTGTCCGACTAGAGTAATATGATCTGTGGTAAACTGTCGTTCTCCATGATAATAAATAGCACCTTGATAGTAATACACATCCCCTACTCCCTTACAGGAAAAAGAATATAAAGAAGCTTCAAGCTCCTTCGTAAACGACTCAATTACCGAATCGTCTTTATTTATAAGAGCAAAATCGTTCCCAGTTTGATTATTAAAAATTTTTTTCTTTGTTAACGCATAATCATCCATCGAATCGTAACGATCCAAGTGATCCTCATGAATATTGGTAATAACCGCAATATGCGGATGAAACTCAGACAACGATTCCAACTGAAAACTGGACAATTCTACAATATATAGATGGTCTTGGTATTTTTTATCAGCATACTCAAATATCGGAGTCCCAATATTACCCACTAAGAGGATTGGTTTGGCTTGAGACAATACATGACCAAGCCAAGTAACTACCGTTGTTTTACCGTCTGTTCCTGTAATCGCCGTATAACTTCTATCGGGGAACAAGCGATAGAAATATTCAATATCATTTAAAATTTCTATTCCTTCTGCTAAGGCTCGTTGTACTAAAGGAATTGATCTGGGAACTCCTGGACTAATAAAAATTTTTTGAATTGGATATCGTTCCAAGAGGTCAGGATCTTGAGAACCCAACTCATTAATAAGATCCCCATCTAATTCTCGGAGTAGATTTTGCTGTTCTACAGTATTTTGTCCATCGGCAATGACCAAACTCTGCCCTTGAGTAATTAAAAACTTAGTTAATGAATAAGAAGTCCTCTTCGTAAATCCCAGTATTAAATACAATACTCTTCCTTAATAAATATTAGTTACTTTGTATTTATTATACAACTTTTATCTCAAAAAATCAAGGGCAGACCTCATGCACTTTATATTCTTGATTTTTAAAAATTTTTGACCTATACTATAGAAATTAGACCAAAGGGATTCTAATCTTTTCGGCTGTCTATCATTCCCATATTTAAGGAACAATAATGTCAAAAAAAATGATTTTACTCATTGACGACGAAGAAAATATTCGTAGTGGATTAAGTTTTGCCCTCCAAGATGAGGGATAC